>MPSY01000007.1 GCA_001901525.1 Methylococcales bacterium OPU3_GD_OMZ
CCCTTATTTACATTAAAAGTCGTTATATTTGAGCCTTGTTCACGAATTCTGGGGCCCCGTAGCTAAATATGTCAAAAGGGCCATGATCGCCTGGGTATTGATAGTGATATTCATTGCCCCAAGCATCTTTAGGTATGAAAGATTTTCGTAAATATGGACCGATCCAATTTCTCACTGTTTCTGGTTTTGCGACCAAAACGTCTAACCCTTGCTCTGTGGATGGATAAACACCCACATCTAACTTGTACATATCTAACGCCAACGACAGATCTTCTATTTGAACTTTTACCGCCTTGGTTTTTGAGGTTCCTAAATGTTTCATCACTTGGGGCCCAACCACCCCCATCAGCAAGGCAATAATGGCTAAAACCACTAACAATTCCAATAAGGTAAACCCTTTTATTGCTGAATTTTTAATACTCTGCATCATCTCATTCCTCTAAAAAGCTAAATCATTCACACTTAAAATTGCCAATAAAATAGACACGATAATAGTTCCAATAATTAACCCTAATACCACTATCAATAACGGTTCTACAATTGACAACAGACGTTGTATCGCTATTTGAACTTCGTTTTCATACAACTCAGCAACCCTTGATAACATTTCATCCAGATTGCCTGTTTCCTCACCCACGCGTATTAATTGCCCTGCCATAATCGGAAACCAATCACTGGCCATTAATGTTTCAGATAATTTACCGCCCTCTTTTAACTGCCCGATGGTTTGCTTTACCAAGTCAGCCATCAGACTGTGACTAACCGTGTCTTTCACTAACCTCAATGCCTTGTCGATGTGGACCCCGTTGACTAATAAGGTTTCAAGACTTCGACTAAAAGCAGCCACTTCCTTATTAATAATAATCTCCCCTAACAATGGGGTTTTCAGTAACCGCCGCTCCCATCTTGACTGCCCTTTCGGGTCTTTTAATTGCATACCGATAACGCCAACTAACACCATGACAAACGGCACCATAACCCACCCGTAATGTAGTGTTGCATCGGCTACGGCTAACACTATTTGCGTTAAGAGTGGTAATGCCTGGTCGGCATTTTCAAACATTTGTTTAAATTGAGGGACCACGAAAACCAACATCACCGCCATAGAAATAACCGACATGATGACCAAAATAACCGGATAAATAATTGCTGAGACGACGGTCTGCTTAATCTCTTGGGTTTTCTTTAAATGGCCTGTCAAACTGTTCAAAGAGCCGCCTAAATCACCGCCCATCTCACCAGCTTTTAGCATACTTAAATAAAATGAATTAAATGACTCGGGTTGATTTCCCATCGCCTCTGATAACGGCAGCCCGGTGTTGATATCATCCACTAATTGCAGCACTTGAGCATTTAACTGTTCATCTTGCTCGGTTAATTGCGCTACGATTAACAACGACTGATCTAACGGTAACCCTGACTGGACTAACACTGTGAGTTCACTGGTAAATAACAATAACTGCCTTAAATTCAAACGTGGGCTTTGACGTGAACCCTTTAACGCCAGCCATCCAGGTTCACGAACCACCTTAAGCTCTAATGGAATACACCCTTTTCGCTGTAAGGCCTCTACGATAACCGCTTCTCCTTTAGCATGCCGAGTTCCTGTTTCTACTTCGCCTCGACCATTAATGAGTTTATAAGAATAAAATGGCATCGCTAACTATCGCTGATGACTCTCAAGACTTCTTCCACGGTGGTTATACCTAGCCGTGCTTTTGCCATACCATCGAGATACATCGATTGCATGCCTTCTTTAATGGCTTGCTCTTGAATTTGACGTTCAGAGCCATGTTCTAACAGCAGATGGGCAATTGATTCTGACATTTTCAAAAACTCAAAAATAGCCATGCGGCCTTGGTAACCGACGCCATGACATTCAGAACAGCCGCGCGCACGGTATAAGGTGCTCACCGCCTCTTTTGAACCATCAGTTACATCCACATAGCCGTTCATTTCAATAGAACCTTCGTAAGGCTCTTTACATTCGGGGCATAATTTTCGGACTAATCGCTGCGCCAAAATGCCATTGATTGTCGACGTGAGTAGATACCGTTCTAAGCCCATATCTATTAATCGTGTCACCGCTGCACTGGCATTATTGGTATGTAAGGTTGATAACACCAAGTGTCCGGTTAATGCTGATTGCACGGCTATCTGCGCCGTTTCTACATCACGCATTTCACCGACCATAATGACATCTGGGTCCTGTCGAAGAATGGCTCTTAATGCTTTTGCAAAACTCAAGCCAATTTTTGATTGCACTTGAATTTGATTGATCCCTTGGAGTTGATATTCAATCGGATCTTCTACTGTCACAATTTTTCGTGCCGCATTATTTAATCGTTTTAATGCGCTATAGAGCGTGGTTGACTTACCACTTCCGGTAGGCCCTGTTATCAACACAATTCCATTAGGTTCTGTTAACGTTTCAATAAACCGTTGAGCATGATTATCATTAAAACCCAATACCGAAAACTCCAGTGCGACCGCCGATTGACTCAAAACCCGAATGACAATACTTTCACCAAACAAGGTCGGTATCGTTGAAACTCGAAGATCTAATTCTTTTCCCTGCACCTGAAATTTAATGCGCCCATCTTGAGGTAAACGCCTTTCTGCGATATTCATTTTGGCCATTAATTTAATGCGTGATAAAACGGCCGCGGACGACACAGAAATCAAATCTTCTACTTCAAATAACACCCCATCAATACGCATACGAATTTTTAATACCCGCTCGAAGGGTTCAAAATGAATATCTGAAGCCCGGTCTTCAACCGCCTTTTGCAAAATATGATTTACCGTTTTTATAACCGGCGCCTCACTTGCCAAATCCTTTAAATGTTCTAAATCATCGTCATTGAGGTTCACAACATCGACATGACTTTGTTCAATGTCCTCAGCATCTGCAGGGTGATTAAATTGTTTTTGCAAAAATACATCGATCTCTGACAACCGGGCAATTTTCTTAGTGATTTTCTTGCCCGTCAGCAAATGTAATGCGTTATCGATATAATCACTGCCCCCTTCACAAACCGCAATGGTAATAGATTCGCGGTCCGCCGCTAAACCGGCAACATGATGATGTTTTAGAAAATCTACCGAAACTTCACAATCTGTGAAGTCATACCCGGAAAAATCAGCGGTATTCACTACCGGTAAGTCCAACACCTTAGACCATGTCTTAGCTACCCCATCATCAGAACACAAGCCTAACTTAATCAACCAGTGTGATAAAGAATGATCCAAGGTCCGGGCCTGCATATTACACGCCTTAGCCAAATCAGCGTTGGACAACGTTCCTGACTGTTTTAACTGCTCTAAAAAATACGATTCTAAATCCTTCATGACCACATTAAAATTACGCCCTGTGGGCGTTAAGATTAAATAAAATATGACCCTGACAAGGTAATAAGCTTTAGGTCAACTTGTTGAGAAGCGTAGTCTAGAAATCAGCAAAGCCAATTTTACTGTCGCGTTAACTACGTGTTAAGCCACCGGACACCAGACCCCATAACAAGCATTCATCCTGGGTATGACCCCATTCCTACGTGTGGTTGTTAGCACTATGATTGACAACATTTCTGATACCTAAAACTACTTTTAGGAAACCTAAAAACTAACCTTTTCCATGCGAGCATTTAAATCACGCCATAAATTGACTCGACTTGACTGACCCACTTTTTTACCGCGCCCTTGGGCTTTTGCCAACCACAAACCGGTACCGTTAAAACTGTAAACCGGTAATAAATCTTTTCGTTGTAATGCCGGTTTAATAGCGGTATCTAAATTATCCAAAACCAATGGCACTGAACGCGGTGTTTCAAAATACGTTAACACCATATGTGCTTGATTTAATTTAAGCGCCTTGACATAGGTTAAACGCATTTTTTTATCGTCAACCCCTAACGCCTTCAAGGTAAAATATTTAGCAATGGCATAATCTTCACAATCACCGGCCCCTTTCACTAGAAACTCCAAGGGCGTCGCCCAATAATCCTTAACATTCCAGAGTTTACTATCGTCTACAAATTGAGTGCGTTGATTAAAAAAGTCATTAACCCTCGTTAATTTTTCGTGCTCTGTTTGCGTTGATTTAACAGCCATTAAATCCCGCCAGGTGACCACTCTCTTTGCCGCTTGAGCGCCAAATTTTTTTTCTATGCGTTGAATGAATTGAGCGGTTAAATCTATTTGTGCCGCAACACTGAGGCCATAAAATAACACCGCCCCTATTAATAATCGTAAAACCACTTGAGAGAACCTACTCTGAAAACAATCAATAACAGTTAAGCATTTAGGTGACTCAAACTAACCCCGGCAAACCCTACTTTTTTGAAATAGCTAATATCACGATGATCGCTAACACTTTCGGCCAACACAACGACCCCGAGTAAATGCCCTAATTCCTGCATCGACTGAATAAACTGTTGTTTGCCTGAATCATTATGAACGTCATTACTTAAATCTCTCGACAAGCGGATATAATCCGGTTTTAAATCTTTAACCCCTTCAATAGACATGGAGTGGGTTTCAAAACGCTTTAACATGACTAACCCGTTATGATCATGAATAAAGGATACAAACGATTCATAAGTCTTAATATCTTTGACGATGGAAAATGTTGAAACACTAAAAACAAGCTGTTGATGTAACTGCTTATTCTTTGTCATCAATTGTTTAAGCCAGTTTCTAAAATCAACATCCTGAATAGACGCTAACGATAAATTAACCGCCACCGGATGCTTTTTCGGATTACTGTTGTATTGACTGATAACGGTATTAATTACCCCTTTGTCGAGCTCCGTAATTAAATTAAATTTCTCTGCAATGGAGACAAATATACGCGCCGGTATCAACTCTCCAGATTCTGTTTGTGCCTGAATCGACGCCTCTTCTAAAATAGCGTTATTACCCTTTAACGCTTTCACTTGCTGGATATAATCGACATGATAGCGACTCTTGCTAATAATTTCTGCCACTAAGCTATGCCACTGCTCAACGTTTCTGGCTTGTTCACTCCGCTCTCTTAAGCAAAACTCATTAACCCCAATTAATTTTGCTTCTTCAAAAGCTTCGCCTGCTGCATTCAATACATCATCATTGGTATCTAAAAAATTAAATGGCGTAATACCCATATGCGCCACCGCTGCTTTGTTATATTTTTGGCCTAATGTATGAAAATCATCTTGTAGCTGTTTTGCCAAGTCTAAGGCTTGGCTCTCGGCAATTGCTTTAACTAACAACGCAAACTCCCCCCCATAAAAACGATAGGCTGATACTGAGAACTGTGCTGAATCTTGAGTCTTTTCTGCTAATACATTAGCAAAATCTTTTAACAGAAGGTCTGTTGTTGCCATACCCTGCTGCTCTACGAAACCGGCTAAATCATCCACCTTAATCAGCATGACAAAACCATTAACGTCATGTGAAATCAATTGTTTTAACGCGGTATCAAAACCATTTTTCTTGATTAACCCGGTCAATTCATCGTGTTGAATAGCCTCCCCAATGCGTTTTAATTTACTGTTTAAATTATCCATCATGCCCTTAACCTTACTGGACATTAGGTTCATGGCGATCACCACATTTTTAAACTCAGTGGTTCGTGGCAATTTTTCTATACGGCCAAAATGGCCTTTAGCAATCGCCAAAGATAACTGCTCCATATTCTTCAATGGCAATAAAATATATTTCAAGATAAAAAATAAAATACCGACCGATACCACAAACATCGCTAAAGACAACGTCCCCGCATGTTGTGCTTGCTCATAAAGCTTTAAATAAGCAACGCCTGGATTAATAGCCACTTGCACTACACCGGCCAAGACCCAACCGGCACTCATTTCACTTTCAGCAACCGCTGTTTCCATGGCCAATAACGCAACAAACCATGACGGTACGCCTTCTATGGGCTGGTCATTTTTCAGTGCCACAATTGTTTCACCGTCAGGACCGAGTAAATTAATTTCTTTATAATAACCCCGGTCAAAAATAGAGTTCATCATGGTCTCTACGACCGAGACATCCTCTGCTACAAGATGTGGGCTTAATGACAACCCCAAGGATGTCGCCGTGTCTTGCGCATGAATCTTTGACTCAACCTCTAAATATTCCATGGTGTTATGAACACTCACGGCATAATTAACACTAAAGATCATGCAAAATAAACACGAAACCAATACCAATAATTGTTTATATAAAGACATACCTAACCCCAAAGACACTTTGACTCACAACACTAAGAGCGGTATTTATTCATGATGAATGCTGACTATGTGCACGACCTTCAAAACGATACAGCCACCCGCTCAACTTGTTGTTAGTCTAGGTGGCTCTTGTGGCGTTACAATTGTCCGGCGCATAATAAACTGACTTAAATGATGTGCTGGGTATAACGGCTATTAGAATCTTCTTTACTCTTTGCTATCTGTCAGCAAGGCTGACGATTTTAGCACCACGTTTTATCTCACCCGCTGTTATCACCGTGGCGGTAATTCCACCGTGACCACGCATGGCATTATAACCACCGTATCCTAAGACTTCTTCCATACGCGAACAAGGATGGCACAAGCCTGTCATTTGTAAAATCACCCCGTCAATTTCAAAGTGTTTTTTGGCTAAGGACAATAAATTAAAGCCTTCAACAACGATATTCCTACGTAATTGTTCAGGGGTAATGTCACGATCTAAAAAAGAATTAAGTGCGGTAATATGTTCTGCTTGAATCAAAGTAACTTGGCGCTTCTTACTGTTGGCACTGTAATGATCCCCGACTAAACCTTGCTCAGGATTAACCTCAACCACCGAACAACTTTGCAACGGTTTCTTTTTACCCGGCCGAATACCCATCCAACTGACAGTGCCTGCCTTGGCATCATTTTCCATTAAATTTTTAATCATTTTCATAGGAATTTTGTATCGGTTCAATCAATGCAATTGCCTGTGCTATCAAATCGGATGGTACCGTGGTCTTATTGACCGGTGTTTCAAACCACGTTTCTACCGGATAATCAAAGCCTATTCCGTGCATATAGTTATAAAGGGCTTTTTTCAAACCCAGGCCTAAACGGGGATGATCGGTATTAACCGGATCCTGATACTGAATATCATTTTCGGCAAACAACACATTCTCATTTGGGATTAAGGTAATCTGGTAGTCTTCTGGTTGCTGCCCCACAGGGCTGTGAATCGTTGCAGCAAAACGATGCCAATAGGCAGAATGAATACAATTTTGCGCCATTAATTGCCTAACGCGTTCTAATGAATCTACAGTTTCTTGTTCTGTTTGTGTTGGAAAGCCATACATCAAATACGCATGAACCAAAATACCGGCATTGGCAAAACCTTTGGTCACTCTTGCAACCTGTTCTACGGTGACGCCTTTTTTCATTAAGGTTAATAAACGATCTGAAGCCACTTCAAGACCGCCACTAATCGCAATACACCCCGAGTCTGCTAATAACTGACATTTTTCCGGCGTAAATGTTTTTTCAAATCGGATATTACCCCACCAACTAATCACTAAATTCTTCTCAATCAACCGCTTGGCTAAAGCAAACATCACTTTAGGCGGAGCGGCTTCATCGACAAAATGAAACCCCGTTACCCCGGTTTCAGCCATTAAGGCCTCAATACGCTCAATAATAATATCGGCACCAGCTTCATCGTATTGGCCAATATAATTTAAACTAATATCACAAAAACTACATTGTGCCCAATAACAGCCATGCGCTAGGGTTAGTTTATTCCAACGTCCATCACTCCAGATCCTGTGCATCGGATTTAACATTTCACACAAGGATAAATAACGCTTTAAGGGTAAGCCCTCATAACTCGGTGTCCCGACTGATTTATGGGGAATATCATGCAAACTTAGGTTCTGATTAAAATGGACTTGTGCGTTTTTTAAATAAAAAGTACGTACTAACTCGGATTCTTGACGATCACCTTGTAAATACTCTAACAGGGTTAATAACGGCCGCTCGCCGTCATCTAAACAAATATAATCGACATATTCAAAAAGCCGCGACTCCTTGAGCTGCCGCAGTTCCGTATTGACAAAACCACCGCCTAAAACAATTTTAATAGTGGGGTCTTTTAATCGACAAAAATGAGCAATTTTTAATGCCCCCAACATATTCCCCGGAAAAGGTACGGTAATACCCACCACACTGGGCTGTTCTTGCTCTAGGGCTTCATTAACTAATCCTTCCATGAGACCGTCTAAATAACCGGACCCATTCTGCAACTCGCGATAAAGATCATCGAACTGCGGATTAGAGGCGGCCAGTTGCTCACCGTAACGCGTCACCTCAAAAAAGGGGTCTACGCCCTCTTGAATAACGGCACATAAATCATCAATAAATAACGTTGCTAAGAACTTAGCTCTATCTTGAACACCCAGTTGACCAAATGCGGCCCCTAGAACGTCTCCTTGCGTAGACTCCATATCCTCTATAACATCAAATCGAGGTCCTTCGGGTAAAAAAGTTCTGGATGCAATACGTATCGCTAAACTCGGGTCTTGGCCTTGTAAAAAACGAACAACGGGCTCAACACCATTCACATAACGCTGAAAATCAGCCAAAAAAGCATAAATAACGTCTGGCAATTGCTCATCATCAATCGCTTCAAAGCGCTGCTCAATAAGCTCATAAATCGTCAACAGCCCGGATCGCGTTAATACCTTTAATAATAGCTCAATGGCTACATCACGCTGGGCGACTTGATAGTTCTGTGCCTTTAAAAAACCCGTTAAATACGCCGTTGCCGGATATGGCGTATTCAGTTGGGTCATCGGCGGTGTCATTAATAACAATTTCATGACCGCCATAATAAGACCTAAAAGGGTCACGTGACAAATAATCGTTACCTGACCTGATTTTATTATCGGGGTTAAAACCTAACCAGCAAACTCAATGCGCGTTTGATTTATTAGCCAGCGCACTATCAATCACTGATAGAATAACGCTTTACCCTGACAGGAAATAATTTCGGTCCAACTTATGTCTGAACTAGTCTACTCAAATTCTCACGCTGCAGGCGATGCTTATCGTCTCGTTTCACGGCTACAATTAACTTTTGTAAACGGCCTTGAAACTGTCGCTCGGTCTGTTGGAATACCGTGTGAAATGCATAATTCTGAATGGTTTCGTGACCAGGGTAGCCACGGCGGCGGCAACCGCTTTGGTTTAACCGGTCCGCTTTTTAATCGAAGTTCTGTCAATATTTCCCAAGTACATTATGATGATTTACCCGGCAAAAAACTCGGTTCAGCAACGGCCCTTTCAACGATTATTCACCCCAACAATCCATTGGCCCCTTCTTTACATTTGCACCTTAGTTGGACTGAATTTAAAAACAAAACGGGGTTTTGGCGGTTGATGGCCGATTTAAACCCGGCAATTGAAGACAATCATGCAACACAGACCTTTAATAACTGCCTTAAAACCGTCGCTTCCAAAAGTTATTTAGAGGCTAGTTTACAAGGAGACCGGTATTTTTATATTCCGGTACTCAAACGCCACCGCGGCGTTGCGCATTTTTACCTTGAAGGTTATCAAACAGAACGCCCTGAGTCGGATAGCCAGTTTGCCGGTGCTTTCGGGCAAGCGGTCATTCGTTGTTACTTAACACTACTAAAACAAGCCGTCACACGATCGGGCGTCATCACCGAAGCACACTACCAACAACAACTGGATTATCACACCTTATATTTTCTGCAAGTTTTAACACTGGATCGCGGCACAACTTCAGGATTACTCATCCATAACCAAAACGATATTGGCATTTTAGCGTCACTGCCAGCCAACATTAATAAACCCTTACTGACAATGTGGCAGAAAAAATTACCACCGCCTCAAAACCAGCTATTAGCTAACATTCTCGCCGTTTTACCCGAACAGAGCCTCTGCCCTATAGACGATCACACTAAAAAGATGATTGCTACGACTGTCCGTTGTCATTATCAAAACCATCCGGAAGCCATTGATCTTCAGGCTAACGCTGCAAAAACAACACACACGGTTGCCAATCACCGCGGTTAACCCTCGGTTTAAATCACCGTGTGTTTTATCCGTTGATCAAAAGATGGGTATAAATACTGGCTATGTACCCTAAAGCAATTGCCCAACTCCAGCGCATATGACCAAAGAAAGTGTAGTTTCCTTTAGATTGTCCCATTAAGGCTACACCTGCTGCAGACCCGACTGACAATAAACTACCGCCCACTCCAGCCGTTAACGTCACCAATAACCACTGTGAAACATCCATTTCAGGCGACATCGATAAAATAGCGAACATCACCGGAATATTATCGACCACAGCAGAAAATAAACCGGCCACAATATTGGCTACCGTCGGCCCCCAACCACCATAAACCATTTCAGACACTTCGGCTAAATAACCCATGGTGCCTAAACCACCGACACAAAAAATGACCCCAAAAAAGAAAAACAAGGTATCCCACTCGGCCTGGGCCACTTTATTAAAAATATTGAATTCACTAATACCAGGATTCTCTTTTTTATCGTGTAATTTAAGATAATAAGAAAAGAAAAATAAATAAGACAGGCCAGTCATCATCCCCAAAAATGGCGGTAGATGTAATAACTGCTCAAAACAAACCGCCGTGGCAATGGTCGCAACAAATAACCCACACACAACAAATCCGCCTTTCTTAACCGCTACCGCTGCACTACTGCTCTCAGGCAAACCAGTAGGAATTGCAAAAACCATAATCAATGCAGGCACCAAGAAATTAACTACGCTAGGAATAAAAAGAGCAAAAAAACCAAAAAAGTCTACGTGACCTGACTGCCAGACCATTAAGGTTGTAATATCACCAAAGGGACTAAACGCACCCCCCGCATTTGCTGCAACAACAATATTAATAAACGAAAGGGAGACGAACTTAGGCTTATCAGAACCTACTGCCAGCACCACTGAGCCCATCAAAAGGGCTGTGGTTAAGTTATCGGCAATCGGTGAGATAAAAAAGGCTAGAAAACCGGTAATCCAAAATAATTTTCGGTAACTGTAGCCTTTCTTAATTAACCAACTCCGAAGCGCTTCAAAAATACCCCGCTCGGTCATCGCATTGACATATATCATGGCTGTTAATAAAAACAGCAATAATGCGGAATACTCCAAAAGATTATGATTGAGTGCTGCCTCTACAATTTCATTACCGTGTTCAACCTGATTACCCAATAATGCAACCAACACCCAAATGGCACCTGCTGCGAGCAAAACCGGCTTGGATTTTCTTAGATGAATAAACTCCTCAGCAATAACCAACCCATAAGCAATAACAAAAATAACAATTGCTACCACGCCTAAAGATGACTCTGTTGAATGCAAATTTGTTAACGACGACTCAGACGCTGCTACCGGCAGTGAAAATATGACCGACATCAACCCTAACAACCAGGCACTATAATACGATTTAACCAACTTCAAAACTCCTCAAATTAACAAATACAACGCTCTAAAACACACCTCCAGATGAAGTGCTCGTCATATAGAAATAACTTTTATAAATACAACAGAAAAATCATGCGCTACGGCACAATTGACAAAAACTTTGAACTAAATTACTCAAAAAGAGATGACTACAAAAAAAACCATGGCTATTATATCAAGAAAACATCAAGATTTTACGCTATAAAATCAATAACATCCTGATAAACAAAGATCCTTTCTAGCATTAAAGCCATTATGCTCACATTTAAAGTATTCAAATTATGCGAAAAATAATGATTTACAACCACGGGAAAGACAGTCAACCCTATAGCGCTAAAACAAACGTGTTCACCCAAATTGCCGAAAAACAGGGCTATGAAACCCAAAGTATTGATTACCGTAACCAAAACGACCCTGACACACGCGTTTTACAATTATTGGCCAATGATTGGTCTGAATTTGATGAAATCGTCTTAGTCGGCTCGAGCATGGGCGCTTATGTCTGTGCCGTGGCCGCTGAAACCTTGAACCCGCAAGGACTTTTTTTACTGGCACCGGCTTTCTATTTACCGGGTTATCAACGAAGCACTTTTAATATACCCACCCGTGCAATAACGGTCGTTCACGGCTGGCAAGATACCGTTGTTCCCCCTGAAAACAGTTGGAAATTTTGCCAACATCACTCCGCCGACCTTACTGTTTGTAACGCTGACCACCGACTCATGACCGTTTTACCTTTTTTAACCGGAGCATTTAACCGGTTCCTGACCAATCTCAATGCGACCGAGCCCGCCAATAATTTAACATGACTCCCAAATAACCAGAGCCCTTATGCCCTCACATAACCGTGTGCCTGTATAATTTTACATTTGAATGGGCCTTCCATTTCCGATACCGATTCCATAATCTCAGTTTTACCTAACGGCAATAAATACATCTGTAATTTAACACTGACAAAACGCTTTTCCTGTTCCAACGCTAACTGTAAAAACACTTTAGTAATGGTTACAGTACGGTTCTTATTAACCATTCCCCCCACTACAAAGAAGCGTCCTTCTCTATTTACAAATTGCAGAGAAACTGACAACTGCTCTACCTCTTCATCTTGAAGCCTTTCAAACTTAATATCTTCTGAATCGTCAGGAAATTTAGCACGCACTTGCGCTATCTCATCAGCACATTGTGCTTTAATCCTAAGTTGTTCAGATTCAACGCGTATACGTCCGTCTAAGTATTCTTTTATTAATAAAATAATGACAATACTCAAAGTGAGAATACCCCAGAATAAAACACTCCCACCTACCTCCAGAAACTCTATTAACAATAAAATGGTTATAAAAGTAAATAAGCAATACTTCCAAACAGATGGTTCATAATAGGTTGCTTCCAACATGATTTTATAGCGCTTCTTAATATTTTGCTCAGCATAAAAACCTTGAGCACCAATATAACTCCGCCACTCCTGAACTTCCTGAACACTGGCAAGGTTACGCTCTTCATCAGAGAGGCTCTTATCGACATCACTGCCGTCATTACCTGTGGATCTATCCTCATCCTTTTGTAAATTACTCAATAAAAATATGACTTGCGAGACATTACGTCGATACCAACCCTTACCGGCATCAAAAACAGCCAGTTGTTCTTTAAGACCTCGAAAAGTTTGCGGGACTGTGATTAAAAACTTGTGTTCAATCACAAAAGGAAAAGGCAAGTCATCTGTATCTTGGTTCAATGCTAATTCTTTGGCTTCTGGTTGTTGATTGCTCAACTCTACTTTCACTAAGCCCGGCATAGCCAGGTTCGTGATAATATAAATCCAACCCTTCATAAGTACACTCGACCCCTAAGATACTACTGATTTAGTTTAGTTCACTAAACAAAGAATACACTCACTTAAAAGACTCTGATATTAATGCCTTATTAACCCTTAAATAAGCTGGCCCGTGAGCTACTAAAAACAAAGTACTATTACGCTTTAAAGAGCCGAAATAACCCCATCCAGCTTTTTCCAATCAACAGGTAACTCCAAGTAATAACTAAATACATCAGATCTTAACCGGTGTGACTCAGATTCATTATTACTTGCATTTTCTAAAGCAACCACTGGCATTATAGGTTTCTTTGTATCCAAAAACAGCTTTAATCGATCTTCTTGACTGGTCTGATATAAATGTAAATTTATTATCATCAAATCATAATCTTTTAATTGGAGCTTTTCAAATGCTCCAACACAGGTATCTATAGCATCCACATAATAGCCTTTTTTTTGTAAAATACTTTTCAACCAATGTGTGTTGACAACAATATCATCAACAACCAAGACCCTAATTACTTTGTCCTTATTTTCAAAGACCTCTGCTTTAAATTGATACCCCCCCAACCAATCAATTGCTAAATGCTGTTGCAAACAATTAAATAATGCTTCCAGGCTCACTGGTTTCGTTAAAAATCCTGCACCTCCTGCAACTGTAAAAGCGGCTTTACCTTCCTTTGAGGCACTGGCAGACATAGCGATAACAATCCCATGATTATTATTTTCATTTAATTTTTCAGTCGTCTCAATACCATTCAAACCCGGCATTTTCAAATCCATAAAAATAAGGTCCGGTTTAACACTGTTAACAGACGCCAAACATTGCTCACCACTTGCTACTGAAAAAACATTAAAGCCTTTTTCAAACAAGAGATCTTCCATAAAAAGTCGATTTGCTAAATTATCATCCACTACCATAATCGTTTGTTCCAATCCCTTATAACCAAGGGGCATTACCGCCGCCGACTCCTCAACAGTCAATTGATTCACCGATTCAAGCACAAGCGTAAATTCAAAAATACTGCCTTCATTAACGACAGAATTTACCCTAATCTCTGAATCTAAAATCTCTATGATTTTTTTACAAATAGAAAGCCCTAAACCCATCCCCGGGTTAGCTTTCAAGGAAAACGACTGATAGTACGGGTCAAAAATACTTTCCATATCAACCACAGATATTCCCCTCCCCGTATCCTCAACTTGAAAACAAAATTGATTATCGTTCTGGTAAACCCTTAAATAAACAATACCGACTTCAGTAAACTTGACCGCATTAGTGACTAAATTAATTAATAACTGTCTAAGTAATTTCGCATCTCCTAAAACATATTTCGGTAAGTCATTTAATAGTGCTAATTTAAATTCAATCTGTTTTTCCTGACATTGTTGTATTGCAATTTGCTCTACCCCAGATAACAACTCTAGCAAATTAAATTTTTTATAAACGACATCAATCGCATCCTTATCATGCACCCCGATTGCCAATAGGTCATCGATCATTAATAATAGCGAATCACCGCATTGGTGAATAATAGCCAATTTTTCCTTTTGCGCAGCCGTTAACTTTTGGTCATCTTCTAAGAGTTGGGTAAACCCTAACAAGCCGTGTAATGGTGTCTTTAATTCATGACTAACATGCGCTATAAACTCACTTTTTACATTGTCAGACCTTTTTAACTTCAACGTTCTTTGTTCTACCTCTTGGTCTAAATTGGCAGTAAGTTCGATTAATTGTTCTTTCGTTGCTTCATGCACTGAAATTTCATTTATTAAATGCTTATTCAATTCAACTAAGTCATCTGCAGAAGGAACTTTCAACAATCTAGGTAACAATGGCCAAAGCATAACGGCTGTAACCGCTGAAACTAAAGCAGTAAAAACCTTGATCCATGCTGATAATTCATAAATCGGTGTCCAAACCGTGACGGCTGATAATGCATGCGTTGCACCACAGGCAAAGATAAACAGACTAAATGCCAAGATTACACGATTAAAACTAATATCTTGACGTTTAAAAACGAATAATGCCAAAGAAGATGCAATTGAAATATAAGCTAAGGTGATCACAATATCTGATATAACAAACATCGATAAAATATCATTTTGCCATTGAAAACACATACCATGCGGCATATAAGACTTAGTATCGAATAGCGATCGAAAGAATGCTAACATAATTAAACCATTACTTTTAGTCAATCAAAACCAATATCTAAATACTGGTACCTTTTAGTTTTTTACTACTTTTTGTACTGTTTTCGCCCGTATAACAGAAAACAAACTAGTCCTCAGCCATCACCTCACTATTAATAGCGGCTAACACGGCCTGTAATTCTTTCTCAACCACCCCAAGTCCCGCTTCTAAAACGGTTACCGAAATTTGATCTTGCCGACAAAAATTAGCTAACTCCTGCGTTTTTAACGCCAGCTTTTCAGCGCCAATAATAATTGCACTTGTTTCCAAATTATGTACCTGTTTTATTAACTGATCCTTCTGACCCGTACTCAAAGAAACCTTGATTAAGTCTCCAAAATATTCAAATTGTTCCCTAAAAGTAGCTAATAATAATTGAAATATTTCCCTATCGCCATGGCAGTAAGCAATTCCTCGCGTACCATTCAAAGATTGCTGTTTCGTTAACGGAATATTTGAAAATTGTAGAATATCAGCCTCGACAAGGTTATCTTTTTTATCAGTACCCAACGGCTCAGAAAACCATGTGGCAAGCAAAAAAAATAATTGTTCAAACGGTTGCCCTTTATTAAAACAGCCACAAAAAGTGTCGCCTGTGAAGGGTATCGTTTCACTGTTTAAATTTGAGGCTGAGATAATAACAATAGGTAATCGTTTTAAATTTGCTTGTGTCCTAATGCTCTCTCTTAACGTCCAACCATCCGTGTCGGGTAAATTCAAATCCAACAGCACAGCATCAAAACTATGTGTTTCCAACTGTACCCACATCTCACCACCTGAACCTGCACCTACCGAAATCAAGCCGTAACTCTCACAAACTTCATGCAATAATTTACGACTGACAATATCGTCTTCAACAAGTAATACTTTTCGACCTCTCAGTTGCGATCTAACGACGCTCATATCTTGACCCTGTTCAAACTCTGAAGAACATAAACAGGAATGTCCATAGTCCTCCACACCTAATGCACTCGCCTGCGCTAAACCATCCTTCACTACCTTGTCGTGATAATTATCATTTAATAATTCCATCGCATGTTTTAGGTATTGGTCACGTCTAAGTAACTCTTCAGATATGCGAGCGATAACATCCTTCTGCTCTTTGTTAGAGTTGTCAGCGACAAAAGAATTATCTGCTAAAAATTTTGAGAACTCACCATCCAAAGTTTTGTATTCAACAAGCTGATTATCAATAAGTCTTAATGGCTTTAAGATGTAACGATTAATGTGCCAATAAACAAATGCAATAAAAATCAACACAATACTAATTTGCAACTGATTAATATTGCTAAAAAATGTAGAAACAGAAAAAAGATCAGAGCGATCTACTGAAATAACGATAGTCCATTGCAAAGACGGAATCAGCTGAGAAAAAACCAACATTGGACCGGATGCCTCTGCATCTATTAGTAACGGTTCCAGCAAATGCAAAGATGAAACCTTACTCTTTTTAACTTGTAAACTACTGGCAATGAGCAAACCTTCTTCAAAAGTTATCTCACCACTATTATTACTCATTTCCATTGCTAATCGCCTGATTTCTGGTTGCTGTTTTACCGCATCAATTCGTTGTTTACGGTGCGTCTCCAACACTGCGCTAACTTGTCTAAACTCAACATTATGAAAAAAACCATCGGTCACCGGCATTTCATTTTCTAATGAATCAATAGCAGGCATAGCAATTAATTGCAGATTCCGGTCAACAAAAAAGACATGTCTACGGTAGCGATCCTTGATAGCTTTTAATAATTCACTCAACCCTTCAAGTTTGACATCAACCGTTGAAACCCCAATAAATTTTCCGTCATTAATAATGGGTGCCGTCGCTGTTACCATCGGTTGCATCGAGTAAGGGTCCGTATAAGATTTTGACCAATACACTTCACCCGGTTCTTTATAACGTGCCGGTACATACCACTCCTGATGATGATAGCCGGGACCGTCTATTAAATTATAATCATCATAAAAAATTAATTGATTATTTTTATCTCGCCCCCAAAAATAGCTATCCCGCTCTTTTTCAATATTAAACTGAAAAGGCTCCGGCCAGATACCTCCGCCGGCAATTAAATATTCTGACCCGGGCGTTTCCATGATTGACTTAATAATCGGTTTGATGATGCGACTCTGTTCAGTGGAAACAGCGGGCATTAATTTAGCCGCATTTGCAAGGGACTGAGCGGTAGTAGCTGCGCGCTCCAAATGCTCATTTATTGCAAGTACGATACGGTTCATTTCCTTAGAGGCACTTTTTCTTAACTCTTCGTCTCTTTCTGGCTCAATCCAAAATTTTAAAGCCAGTACAAACAACAGTGTGCCCACCATTGTAAAAACCAAAAAAGTTAATATTACTCGAACACGTTGTTTGTGTGAGCCCACTTGAAACACTTTATTCATAAGCGCCTCTACTGATAATCATCCGTTTAGTTATCATAAAAAAACCTGTTAATTTAAATAGTCACTCAGCCTTTAAAAAAACTAACTCTTCCCTAAGCTCCAACACCTATCTTATCGTCTCACAAAGTCAACAGCTTTTCCCTGTTAACTTATACACACCACGTCCTAACCATTCTTTAACTGCTATTTTTAATTGTCTAAGGTGCTCTGCCAAATCCCAATCGACAGACCAGAAATTTTCAGGCAATGTGGCGAAATCAACAGGGTAAGGAATAACATTCCATCCAACCTGACAAAAAGCACCCGCCGCACGAGGCATATGCCAGCCTGTGGTAATCAAGACCCACTTTTCACCCCGCTTTGGCTGCACTAAGCGCTTACTGAGATAAGCATTCTCCCAGGTGTTACGCGACTCCGACTCAAAAATGATTCTCGTCAAATCTAAACCCTGTTCCTTAAAGAGTCTTCGAGCGACATCAGCCGCCTTAAAATCCTGAGCAAACAACTTTCCAGAGCCCCCCGTAAAAACTAACTGAGCCTTTGGGAATTTTCGTGCCAATGCCATAAATGCCAAATCCCTCTCTGCAGCCTCCCCTAGATTAACACTATCCCATAACGCCGTTTTTTGGCTCTGCTCTGCACCACTCAACACCACAATACCATCAATATCAATCAATTCTGGATGAGTGGGATAACGAATTTCCAAAGGGTACAATAACCAACTTCCCACTGGAAACAGCGTTATAAAAACAATGATGCCTAACAATACTGTTAAAAATCGTCTCGCTGACTTAACACGACCGAAAGTCCACAGACCCATCCCCAAAGCAAAAGCAATAACCAACAAACCATCTGGCGAAACGATTCCCCAAAACAATTTAGAACACCAAAAAAATATATCGGCCATCCGCGCTAAACCCCTACTATTTTTGTATACTGAGATAATGTTTAATCAAAAACATAACTGTTATTCATATCAATCCAATCTGAACATGTACCGAACCCATCACCACTGTATTCGCTTAAAGATTAAATACCTTTTTGATCGTCTGCTAATCCTTTTATTTTTAACCGTCTACCCACTGACTATATATAGTGCAACGACTCCTGAAACACCCTATGAAATCATTAAGATACTGCCACATAATAAATCACTCTTTACCCAAGGACTAGAGATTAAGGCCGGTATCTTATATGAGTCTGCCGGGCACTACGGTCATTCAACAATCAATAAAATTAATCTTTCCACTGGCGTGATTCAACAACAATTACAACTGGATAATACACTTTTTGCTGAGGGACTCACCCATCTTAACCACATCTTAATACTGTTAACCTGGAAATCTGAAACGGCTTTACTGATTGATGCCGACACTTTCAAGATTATCGGTTCTCACACTTATACCGGAGAAGGTTGGGGGATTTGTTATGACGGAGAGTCTTTAGTCACCTCTAATGGCAGTAACCAGCTCACTTTTCGTAATCCCAACGATTTTCGGATTACCCGCACAATCAGTATTATGTTCAATAACCAACCCCTAGGTAATATTAATGAACTGGAATGCACTCATGGCCTTATTTATGCCAACGTCTGGGGTCAAGATATCATTGCAATCATCAACCCAAGCAGTGGCGAAGTTGTCAGTTTCATTGATTTATACGCCCTCTATGATCTAACTGCCCGCAATCATAATGAGGTTTTAAATGGCATCGCCTATAGTTCATCGGAAAATGCGTTCTGGGTCACCGGTAAAAATTGGTCCAATCTCTACCTTATTAAACTAAACCCCAACGACCCTCACTCACAGTAATGGCACGCATTATCGCAGTGGCGTCACCCGCCCTGAAATAACAAATTCATGATAATCCTCTAGTACCTTTGCATGATCAAATGCTAATACTTCTGGTATCGTGTTAAAGGTAAACACCCCACAGTCTTTAGCATCATCTGCTGCAACTGGAAATCCTTGCGCCTCGGCTACATAGACTGCTGTCACGGTATGGTTTCTAGGGTCTCGACTGGGGTCTGAATACAGGCCTAACAAAGCGGTTAATCTAACCGATAACCCTGTCTCTTCTGCTGCTTCACGCATGGCTGCCATTTCCATGGTTTCACCCAGATCAACAAAGCCACCCGGGATAGCCCAACCCAACGGCTCAAAAGCACGTTCAATAAGCACAAAAGGTCGATCAGGAAAATCAACCAACTCAATAATCGTATCTGCGGCTACTAGTGGTGTCACCGGTTTTGCCATTGCACTTCCTCCCGTATTTTAACGCTAAAACTGACATGCAAATATTGATCATACGCTATTTAACGCCGCCTCTCATCGAACGAATAAAACCGATAGATCCAATGACAATAGGTATTTAGTGAATCGATACAACCCATATAAAATCACCACCGGAAAAATAACCGCATGTAAAATAAATACAACAATAAGTTCTAATAAATGTTCCACAACATCATTAGCTGCTGTCTTTAACTGTATCAACCGTTGTTCTATCTGTGTTTTTAATTTCGCCACCTGCAGTTGCACATAAGCCTTAATATCTAATGTGTTCTTAACACGACTCCACAAGGTGTAATCATCCATTGGCTGCTGTTGCTTTTGCATTTTAAGGGTTATCGACTGATAGTCTTGTCCTAAATCCTCAATATTTTTATGGGTCTGTTTAATAACTAAAATAGACTGATTATATTGCGCCCCCAAAAATCGTTCATAGACCTGTGCATTCAAAATAAAAACAACAGGAATACTAAACTGTAAAAACACCACAATAATAGAAGCCTTAATCCAAAGAACCTTATACTTTATCGAAACTTTCCCCGACCAGATAAACAAAACCGTTAACACCAAAAAGCTGCTATAAATTGCTTTGATAACTGGCCAGGCACTTATCGCCATGCCTACTTTTTCAATACCAATGGCACTTGTACTCGCCAACATTACCCAAGAAAACTGCTCGACCAGATCATTGACTGGATCCAAAATTTGTCCTGGCGTCAACGTCACTCCTACACCTAATGGCACCATCGCCAATTCAGTCCCTTGTACCACCGAAATAACCGCATTCAGCGCACGAGCCACAACAAAGGTGGTTGATGCAACATTAAAAGAATTATTAATGTGGTGCTGCCCCATGGCATCTATCGCACCGGTGTAATTTAAAGTTACCGCAACCAATAACATCACCGTAACAACTCCTTTAACCCACGTATTTCTTTTCATTTAAGTGATTCCAAAAAATATAACCTTACTGACTGTAATCATTTAATCGCTGCCAACTATTTAAGCTAAGGTATACTGAAAAAAATATTTTTCAACAGATGATTAAACTAACCATTGCTACTGGAAGTCTACACCGGTAAGAACATCGACTGTTTGAAATTTATTCATGACACAGTTCTCATTTAATGGCGCATTACTAAAACGCATTTATGACCTTAGCTACTGAATCAGTATTACTGACATCATTTCCTAAAAAAGAACAAGAACAAATTCAATACCTCATAAGGCAATTATTAGCACTGAAAGACAGTGGCCCCAATAGACGCCCTAAGGCCACCGATGTCATAAAAATCTTATATCCCCTTCATGTTGATAGCCATTGTATATTAGCGACTTTATTGAGCGATTCACGCTTCGAAGAAAAATATAATGCTGATCAGATCACCGCTCGCTATGGCAAAGTCGTGACTCATTTAGTTCAGGATATCCACTGGCTAAACCATCTGGCTGTTTATTCACCCACAACACATTCCAGACCGCATCAAGCTGAAACACTGCGTCGCATGGTATTAGCCATGACTCAGGATATTCGGTCGATCATGATTAAATTCGCTTACCGAATTCAACGTCTGCGAAACCTCTCGCATGAAGATAAAAAAGTACAATACATTATTGCCCATGAAACGCTTGAAATCTATGCGCCATTAGCCAACCGTCTTGGCATTAATCAATTCAAATGGGAATTAGAAGACCTGGCTTTTCGCCATTTAGAGAGCAAACATTATCACGCTATTGCCGACTCACTGGCCAACAACCGAAATCAACGCGAAACCATCATACAAACCAATATTCAGGCATTAACTAAATTATTAGCCCAAGAAAATATTACCGCAACCCTTTACGGTAGGCCTAAACACATCTATAGCATCTGGAATAAGATGCAAAAAAAACACCTTGAATTTGAAGAACTCTATGATTTGCTCGCCATTCGTATCATCGTTGCTAATACAACAGACTGCTACACCGTTTTAGGATTAGCACATAGCCATTGGCAATATGTCCCTAAAGAATTTGATGATTATATTGCCAATCCTAAAGAAAATGGGTATCAATCATTACACTCCGTTATTCTCGATCACACGGGTAACCGTATTGAATTACAAATACGAACACAAGACATGCATGAACAAGCGGAGCTAGGCGTTGCTGCCCACTGGCACTATAAAGAAGGGAAAGCTATTAACAAAACCACTAAAAATAATATTAGCGCACTACGTAAACTTATTGACGATCATGATTCTCAAACTGATTTACTGGAAAACTTTAAATCTAAATTGTTTTCAGATCGAATTTTCGTGCGCACACCCGCCGGTGATATTATTGATTTAATCAAAGGAGCCACACCGTTAGATTTTGCCTATACCATTCATACTGATATTGGTCATCGCTGCCGGGGCGCAAAAATAAATGGCTTGATAAAGCCATTAACACAACCACTTCAATCGGGTGATAAAGTTGAAATCATAACAGTAAAACAGGCTATCCCAAATTACAACTGGACTCAGTTACACCTTGGCTTTTTAAAAACCCCCCGCGCACTTCGAAAGGTCAGAAGTTGGTTTAAGCAACAAAGTCAGCCCCTTAACACTAAAAAAAAACCCTCACAGAAAACACCGACTCCCACCCCCATTACACCTTCAGTTTTAACCGACCAGCATCCTTCAGAAAAATTTGACCTGACACCTTTACTGCCCCCTTCACAGCGACATAACTATAAATCGGATGTTATTGTTTCAGAGCTTGATAATGTCTTAACCTCACTCGCTCACTGTTGTTCACCGGCTAAAGGTGACCCTATTATTGGTTTTATTTCAGTAAAAAAAGGAATTACGGTCCATCGCCAAGGCTGCCGTAATATCTCCGCCTTGACGCTGGAACAACAATCGCGTCTTCTGGAGGTGAATTGGAGCCACACAAACACTAAGCCTTATGCGGTTCCAATTATCATTACAGCAAGCAGCAACGATCATTTGCTTAATAATATTATGCAATTTTTTTTAACCCAAAAAGTACATATTTCAAATGTCACTTTGCATACTGCTTCTGATTCAACCGCAACGTTACTGTTATCCGTTCATATTACCGATACCCAACAACTTGAATCACTCTTAGAGAAAACCCTTCAACTCACGGGTATCATCAGTGCTACTCGGCAAAAATAAAGTTACCCTAACTGTAACTCCCCATAACAACGTTATGCCGACAAGACTGTTACCACCGCATCCGTGAGCGTTTCAAGATCAGTTTCACTAATAATATAAGGCGGCATTAAATAAACAAGACGATTAAAGGGTCGCAACCAAACACCGTTTTCAACGAATAACGGCTGTAATGTTTCCATGACTATAGGTTCATGCATTTCCACCACGCCAATAGCCCCTAGCACCCGCACGTCTTTAACCTGTGCCAACTTGCTACACGGCGCTAACCCCGCCACTAAGCTTGCTGAAATTCTCTCAATACGTTGCTGCCAAGGCGAATCCAATAATAGTTTTAAACTCGCTAAGCCTGCACAACACGCTAAGGGATTAGCCATAAACGTGGGGCCGTGCATAAATACACCGGGATCACCCGCACTGATTGTTGTGGCTATTTTTTGATCGACAAGGGTCGCTGCCAAGGTCAAATAACCGCCTGTCAGCGCCTTCCCAAGACACAAAATATCTGGAATAACCGGCCCATGTTCAAGCGCAAATAATTTACCGGTCCGCCCAAATCCTGTAGCAATCTCATCGAATATTAACAACACATCATAACGATTACACAGTGCGCGTACCGCCGACAAATAACGGGGCGAATAGAAGCGCATGCCCCCTGCCCCCTGAACAATAGGTTCCAAAATAAAAGCGGCAATCTGTGCATGATGCTTTTCCAAGATCGCTTCGACCGATGCTGTGTCTTGGTCTGAATAAGTGTCATCAAAACCACATTGAGGTGCATCAGCAAAAAATTGTGAGACTAAACCCTGTGCAAACAAGCCATGCATCCCATTAACAGGATCACTCACCGACATCGCCCCAAAAGTATCGCCGTGGTAACCCTGACGAATGGTTAACATCTTACTTTTATTCGGTTGCCCTTGTGCGTACCAATATTGGATGGCCATTTTCATAGCAACTTCTACCGCCACAGAACCGGAATCTGAAAAAAACACAGTCGTTAAAGACGCCGGTGTAATCGCTACTAACTGTGTGGCTAAATCAACAGCCGGTTGATGCGTTAGGCCGCCAAACATGACATGCGACAACGTTTGAATTTGTTTATTTAATGCGGCATTAATCTGAGGATGATTGTAGCCATGAATCGCACTCCACCACGATGACATCCCATCGATCAATTCAGAGCCGTCCATCAACTTCAACCTAACACCCGCAGCGGAGGCAACGGGGTAAATAGGTGCCGCTGTTCCAATGGCACTGTAGGGGTGCCAAAGCACCTGACGATCTTGCTTTATTATCGTTTCCAAAAAAACACCTCATTATTATTGTGCATCCGCCACCGGTGCCGAAATACCATCTAAAACGAGCGATGCCACAGTAGAACCCGTTAATGCTTCTAAAAAATATACCAACGCCTTTTTCTCTTGTCCGGTTAAATGCAAAGGCACAATAAGCGGATCTAGATCTGGGTTTTCAATCCCCCCCTGATCATAAAAATTTACCACTTGTTGCAAGGTGGAAAACTGACCATTATGCATATAAGGGGCAGTCAGTGAAATATTTCGTAACGACGGCGTTCGATAACGCCATTTATCTTTCGGGTCTTGCGTGACTTCATAACGCCCCAAATCGCTTACCTTTTGCTCGCTTACCGTAGCAATCAAAGCACTGTCTACCGTGACAAACTGTCCTGGCGCTAACTGAACCCGTTGCTGACTGGGTTTAGACTTAAGAGCCTCTTGATAACCCAAACCGGTATTATGCCACTGCTCATCGGTAAATAATGCCGTTTGGTCGGTCAGCCGGTGACAATTTGCACAGCGCGCCTTTCCTACAAACAATCGATACCCTTGTTGCGCTAAAGGGGTTAAAGCATCCTTCTGGTCGTCAAAAAACCAACGATCAAAGCGAGAATCAGCCGCGTTCAAGGTACGCTCATAACTGGCAATCGCCATAGCGACCGTTTCCATGCTGACACCGCGCTTAAAAGCGCGTTGAAATAAACCCGCATAATCAGCACTTACCTTTATTTTTTCAACCACATAACCAATGGAAGGATTCGCCATTTCATTAGCCGCTAACAACGGCCCCCAAACCTGATTTTCCAAACTGGTTTCCCGCCCGTCATGAAATAACGTGACATTAAAGGCAACATTAAAAAGACTCGGTGCATTACGCCTGACGGTACGACCTTCAAAACCAACCGCTGTTTTCAGTTGATTATTAGTGAAGCCCTGCTCAGGAATATGACACATGGCACATGAAAAAGTATTATTTAACGAGAGGCGTCGATCATAAAACAACTTCCGCCCTAACTGTACTTTGTCTTTAGTTAGCGGATTATTAGCGGGTACCGGAATAGCCGGTAACCCTAACGGGGGCTGTTTGACGGTACTGAGTAAGTCAAACGGTTGCTCCATACCGTCAATCAAAGCATCAAATTCTTGTTGAAAAGGTATTTTTTCATTGTCAGCAAATGTCTGAAGTCTTGTCTGGCGCCATAACGCCTCACGCTTTAGAAGACTACCAAAACGCTCACTCTCCTTCGCAACAGCGCTAAGCACCGTTTTAACATCATTGATGACGGTTTCTGGATGTAAAAAGGCAACACTATAGATATTTCTGATCCGTTTGGTTCGATCAATTAAAAAAACGCGTAATTGATGGGAAAAGGTCCCCGTGAATAGCCCCTGTTGATCATAATTCTTTTTTACCGACTGCCCATAGCCATCTAGTATAGGGGTTAACTGATCATCAGACCTTGTCGTTAAAAACTGCCAATCAATCCCCTGCCCCTGAAACCCCTGACTATACTGCTGCATTTTCTCCGGCGTATCGTACTGCGGATTAAAACTCAATGTTAATAACCGTAGCTGTTGGCTGATTTCCGGTGCTTTTGCCAATTGACGTTTTATTTTATGAAAAACGGCTGTGGCTAACGGGCAACCATTAACATCGCCACAAGTCGAATAAATAAAACTCAGTAAAACAATTTTATCCCCCATGAGTTGATGCAATGACAACGCATCCCCTTGGCTATTGAGGATGGAGCCATCAGTAGCACGGCCCAAGGCAGGTAAACGATAGCTCCCCGGTGCCGGCGCTGGGTAATGTAAGGCCCGATAACCCGGGGCCAGTACTTCAGAGCGGCCCGAATCACCTTGTACCGGAGCACTCAACACACAAGCTGTGAGTACCAGCCCCCAGAGTTGAACTGTTGTCATTTTTTCTTATATACACTCATGGTTAACTTAAGCACCGTAGTTCTGGGTGTACGATGCAAGCACACGGACGCTAACGATACAATGAAAAAGCCCCAAACCGCATCTGGTGTGGGCGACCTAATTTTTCTTGCGTAAAATCAATAGCAAACTGTTGTTTCAATGCGCTACCATCCCAATGATAAAGCTTTAGAAACTGTTCATTATCTTGCCCTTTTTTATCCCAGTTGGCGAGCAATGAGGAAGTATAATAAAGACGTTTTCCATCCCAACTTGATGACACCATATTGACTTGTGCACCAATCTTCTTTTCATAAATTTGCTTGGGATTAAAGGGATCCGAAATATCAAAACCTCGAGTCTTGCCATCCATAAAGGTATTAACCCATAACAGTTGATCATCACTCTGAATTGAAATATCAACCGGCAACGGTATTTTGGAAGGATCACCGATATCAGCAACTTCTTTGCTTTGCCACTGGCCCTGAGCATCTTCATAAATTAACCATATTTTTGATGTTAACGCTGTCGAGGTAAAACAATAATTATGCTCAGGTTTTAAAGCACAACGAATTTCCAAGGGAGCCCCTGGAACATCAAAAACTTTAACCGGCTGACGCGTCTTCAAATTCCATTGCACCATCGTGGAACCAAACTGTTTCATCGCCGTTTGATCACTTAACATCTTGCCAAAATCCATCATATAATTGGACCATCCGGTAAACGATGAAGTCAGCATAAGATTGCGCCGAGGCAGTACCCGTACGTCGTAATTATAACCATCCGCATACTGACCGGTTTTCACCGCACCATTCAATTGACTATCTGTTGGCACCCAATGCGTTGCAATATAGTCACCACTGTTTGTATATTCAACTAACGCACCACGACCACCATGATCCTTATTATTAGATAACGCCGTCATCATCATCCGGCCCGGCAACGCATAAGTAGTATGCGGCCCAACGGCTCCACCACTTTTAGCCACAAAATCAGTAATGACTTTATGCAACTTAGGCTTGGCTGGATTAGAGTACACATCAAAAATAAAGATCTTACTGGTGTCTAAGCCTGCCGCCCAAAGATAACGACGGTCATCGGTAAAACCTGAGTGATGGGCTTCATTGCGCCCCCCGACCGAACGCGTATGAATCACTTTGCCGTAGTTATCTGAACTCGGTCTCACATCAACCGTCACTAATTTATCCTGTTCATCACCCACCCCTTTAACCCCTAGGGTCCATACATACACAAAATCTTCTTGTCCTGAAATCTTTGCCATATACGGTGACTGACAGGTTTCATCTGCCTGGGTCACGGTTGGTAACACCCCTAATAACAAAAAAATGCTAATACTGGCTGAAAATACACCCAACCTTCTCATACTATTTTTCTTAAAAAAGACTTTCATCACTGACCTCACAGCTAATTAACTAAAAAAACAGCTCTTTATTATTCAACATTAATCATTTCAGACCGCACCTTAATAGGCTGCCATATGCTATCGCACCATGCAGTCTTAAAAATCACGCAAACCCCATTTCTCTCAATTACTACATCTTGTCATCATAGAACAAAACACGTAAGGTCTTAAAAAGACAATTTAGTGCTATTTATGCCAAATATTTGATTTTATTATGAAATCGCTATCCATCTCCATTCTCGCTATCGAAGAAACCATGGTCTATACCTTAGCTGGACCCCATGATATTTTTTCTTCCATCAACCTTTTTAATAAATCATCCCAAGTCGATAAAAATTACTTTACCAGTTCAACCCATATTGTTGGTCCTCGAAAAGGATTAATTACTTGTTATAACGGCTTAGCGATAAACTGCCAGAAAAGTCTTGAGGAGGTTAATCATACCGATTTAATTATTATTCCTTCCTTAGAATTACTCGATGAACCGATACTGCATAAATATCCTAAACTCAAAAATTGGCTTATAAATCATTACCGTCAGGGCGCAACCATTGCCTGCATTTGTCTGGGCTCATTTTTATTAGCTGAAACCGGATTGCTCGACCATAAAATCTGTACGACTCATTGGGCTTTTACACAAAGGATGCAAGCCACATTTCCCACCCTTGAAATACATAGCGACAAAATCATTACCGAACAAAACAATTTAATTTGTTCAGGAGGAGCAACATCTTGGCAAGACCTGACTTCTTACTTACTAAAAAAATTCACAAACGCAGAAAAAACCCGTGAAATTAATAACTTTTTCTTATTAAACTCACATGAAGACGGCCAAACCCCCTTTACAGACCTATTAAATATTTCTGTTGCTAATGATTTAGTTATTCAAAAAACATGCGATTGGATCAATAACAATCTAAATAACCCTGACTTGCTCCGTACTTCAATTCAATTATCCGCTTTAACAGAACGAACCTATAAACGCCGCTTCAAACAGGCGACGGGGTTGTCGCCCCTTGAATATATACAAAATATTCGAATTGAACACGCCAAAAAACAGCTAGAAAACACACAAAAGAACATCCAAACCATTTCTGAGGAAATCAACTATACCGATGGCAGTTATTTTCGCCGTCTATTCAAACGTAAAACAGGAATGACAGCCCAAACCTACCGAAAACGATTTTCAACACTAAATCCAGCTAAAAATCATTTAAAAAAATGAATTATTTGAATTTTTTTTTGACTACAAAAAAGCATTAACTCTATAATGGTACTGTTATTGAAAATAACAAAATGATTATCATTTATTTTCAAATAATTACAATGCATTTTATTAAGCATTTTTTCAGGACAAACCAACCTTTTTTTAAAAAATTGTCCCCAATAATTTGCAACTATTTTTGATTTTTTACAGAGGTAATTTAGATGGCAACAGGCACAGTAAAGTGGTTTAACGCATCCAAAGGTTTTGGATTTATTTCTCCTGATGATGGCGGTGAAGATGTCTTTGTTCACTTCTCAGCAATTAAAGATGATGGTTTTCGTACCCTTAATGAGGGCCAAAAAGTCAACTTTGAAGTAGAAAATGGTCCTAAAGGGCTACAAGCTACGGAAGTTAACGGGCAGTAAATAGAATTGATATCAAACGACCCTGAGTCTCACCAGGGTCGTTTAAAACGACGTAAAAAAATAACTGAGTCGCTCCGCCACATCCTGTGGCAGAGCTATGATGTCGCTTTAATAAGATTACCTTGAGTGTTCATTCCTTTGGCAAGTCCCTTTGCTATCTAAAAAAAGAAATCCATGCCTTTTTCCAGCGACAATTACATTATCACTTACAAAAAACAATCTACACAAGTGGTAAAAAACCATCAATTTATGTAAGTAATTGCTTACCACCGGCATCAAGTTATACAACTCCCCCCCTTGGTTAGCGGTTTTCGCCTTTTTTGCTATTAAAACGCAAGCGACACAAAAAAAGACTTTAATTTTTTTTGTTAAAAGAAACTTTTAAAAAAATAAGATGTCAACGAAACCAGAAGGCAGAGGACATAGAAAGCCTAACTTCCTTCCAGTCATCATCCCTCTTGCTTTTCGCAAGAGGAAAGTATGGGTATTTTCGGAGATGGTTATACTTATACGCTCTTTGCTCCTTTGGTCATGGAGACCAAAGGAGCAAAACTTAATAATGCTAATCAACCATTACACGTTACCTCACGTAATACATATACTGTAGACGAAGCACTGACTACATTATAAAATATGTAGCATTATCCTTATTTCAATGCCTAACATGGTACTGCAGTGCACCGAACAATCAGATCTTTTACTTAACAAGCGTTCTGTAGCAATGGGGTGGCTGATACCTCTCGGATTAATGTTGCTTTCAAGAATGCTTTTTTCTCAAATTCAAGTTGTAGGTCTTGTTTGGACAATAGCATTCGCTTGGATGGGATGGGCTTGTTTTATTAATGCTAAACAATGTCAACGTATACATTGTTTTTTTACCGCACCGTTGTTCTTTCTGTTGTCCGTGATTACTCTGGGAATTACACGGGATTGGCCGATTGTCAATCAACTGTCTCTTGATTTATTAGGTTTAATAGCAGTTATAACGACCGCTTTACTGTGGGTTCTCTCTGAAAAGTACGCAAATCGTTACCAACGATGATTCTCGACAATATAAAATAACTCGGTTAAACGTTATTCTCTTTGCTCATTATCTTTTAAAATAAAAAAAGGTGAACATGATTATGTTCACCTTTGAGCAATGTAACCCTAACGGGTTATTTGATAATAGTGCTGTTTAAGACACTTTTTTCGTTATTATTAACTGGCTTGTCCGGCCTCAGTCGCGGCGGGAACTTCTATTAATCTTCCTGACTTACAGTCATAAATATAGCCATAAACCGGAATATCTGAAGGTACCATAGAACTGGCTTTAATACGGGCAACATCTTCTAAAACACTTTCCGTTTGCTCTTTGATAGTGAGCCAGTTAATGTATTTTCCTTCCGTTGAACCCGGTCCTTCACAGCAATCATGCCAGCCATCTGCATCAACGGAAGCCGTTTTTAGACTACTGCTTAATAAGTCGCTCATGATTTCGTTATTAAAGTATTCCATTCCACAATCAGTGTGATGGATGACAAACCATTCGCGGGTACCCAGTAATTTGTAGGAGATAACCAGTGAGCGTATCGCGTCATCACTGGCGCGTCCTCCGGCATTGCGAATAACGTGCGCATCACCTTCCGCTAATCCGGCATATTTAGCAGGATCTAAACGTGCATCCATACAAGTCAGAATTGCAAAATTACGCCCTGGAGGCATGGGTAATTCGCCTTTATCACCAAAATCATCGACATAATCTCTATTAGCACTTAAAACATCATTTAAAATATCACTCATAATTAATTCCCTTACTATTAATGCATTATTGTTATCGATAGGATCTAACCATTCAATTATACGACACGTTAATGTATCTAAAAGCATATATAAGTTTAAAGATAACAAACTTAAAGTTTACTATTTAGGTTAATTAGCTGGGTAATTTGAGCCCGTATTATTTAGCGACGGCATGCTATTTAGGATCAAATTCTTTAACGTGGATGGAAAAACAGGTTATAGGGCTGTATTTATTTTTAATTATTGACCCTAACTGTCTAGAGGTGTGGTGCTTTTATGCCGCGCGTCAATTTGACACGCTTTCACTTCGTCTGGTTAACGATAAACTCATTATAACTTTTGCTTGTTCCTTACGAAGACAATCAAATGAGAGTTTAAGTGAGGGTAACTAGTCGCTCTCGCGTATCTTCACGCCTCCTCGAACCACTGACGGTCTCATTTTTTTCGCATAAATGCTCTAATATTCTTTACGTTGAATAACTTTTTAACAAAGTTTTAACTGACGACAGTAAACTATTTCGATCGACTATTTCTCACAGAGGTTTTTTATGGCTATTGAGCCCGAAATTATTGGCTATCTGGCTGCTTTATGCACCACTATTTCCTTCTTACCGCAGGCGTATTTAACGCTTAAAACGCGTGATACTGAGTCTTTATCCTTAGGGATGTACAGTACTTTTACCGTGGGTGTTTTGTTATGGCTACTGTATGGTTTATTTATTGCTGATAAGGCGATTGTTTTTTCGAATGCGATTACCTTTGTTTTATCGGTTACTATTCTGGCTTTTAAGATTCATCATACCTTGACCCGTGCCCAGTAAAAAAAGCGGGACTGTTTTCAAGGTCAATAAAGAAATACAACTCGGGGTTATAGATTTCACCCGAATACCCTATAATGCAACCTTTGTAAAAAGTAAGAGCCCTTGTAAGAGCGCATTTAAACCCTTAATTAGGTACACTCAGAAATGATTAAAGATAAACAAGAGATCATCGAAAAAATACGTGGTAAGAAAGGCATTATTTCTGATATGGATGGGGTTATCTACCACGGTAATAAGTTATTACCTGGCGCCAAAAAATTCGTGGAATGGTTGAAAAATGAAAATAAATCATTTGTTTTTTTAACTAATGCCAGTGAGCGCACACCGAGGGAGTTACAGGAAAAATTATCTCGCTTAGGGATTGAGGTCGGGCACGAGCACTTTTATACCAGTGCACTTGCGACGGCAACTTTTTTAGCCTCTCAAAAAGAAAACGGCAGTGCTTATATTATTGGTGAAGCTGGGATTATTAATGCGCTCTATGATGTAGGTTATTCGATGAATAATATAAACCCTGATTATGTTGTTATTGGTGATACCCATTCATACAATTATGAAAAAGTAGTGACGGCTTCGCGTTTAGTCCGTGATGGTGCCAAACTCATTGGTACTAATCCTGATATTACCGGTCCTTCTGAGCAAGGTATTATCCCAGCCACTAAAGCGCTAGTGGCGCCGATTGAACTCGCAACGGGAAAACCAGCGTATTATATCGGGAAGCCTAATCCACTAATGATGAGAATTGCGCTAAAGAAATTAGGACAACAAAGAGAAGATACATTAATTATAGGCGATAGAATGGATACCGATATCATTGCCGGTATTGAGTCTGAAATTGAGACTTGTCTTGTGCTTTCAGGTTGCGAGACCGAAGCATCAATTAATAATTATCCCTATTCGCCTAATTTTGTTCTTAATGGTGTGCTTGACATCACCTCATAAATCATAACTGTAATCACAAAAGAGAATTAAACGATTATCGAGTACTGACCAATAATCGCTGCTGACAAAACCCATGTCACATTAAACCCGTGGGGTTTTCTAGTTTGAATGGGTACAACGGTAAAAAAAGACATTATGTTTAGACGGTTTTTTTTGGACGAATAATTGATTGCGGCCATTTTTTTAAGATGATTATTAATCATGTTTAGAGTAACGCGTAAAAT
>MPSY01000105.1 GCA_001901525.1 Methylococcales bacterium OPU3_GD_OMZ
TACTGATAACGATTCGTAACGTGCTACAAAAGCGGCAATTTGGACGATGAATGTTATAAAGCTTATACTTAGGGGCCATTTTTTAACTCATTAAGCAGTTACACTGAGGGTTCTTACGTTTAAGTATTAATATTGAAGTGATTGTTTTTTTTTTAAAAATTCATTTTATAATTATAACCATATTTAGAAGAGTGACATTTTTTAATTGACATAAAAAAAGGCGGCAGGTAGTTTTAAAAGATACTATTATTTTTTTCAATGGATGACCTTTAATGCGCTATGGCTGAAGATAAAGAAAGCCCTGAAAATGAACCGGGGGAGGATAATGCCACTACTGGAGATACCGGTGGCGATAGCAATTCTGAAGAGAGTTCCGCTGTTTCTGAAGACAGCAATGAACCAGCCGTAGCTTCTGAAGACGCCGTCGTTGCGGAAGATGAAGAGGCCGCTCCGCCCAGTGACCCCCCCGAAGAGAAAGAACAAGACTGCGAGGTCTGTAAGCCGGGCGCACCCTTGTGGATGGCTACCTTTGCCGATATGGCGACTTTACTCATGGCGTTCTTTGTCTTGCTCTTATCCTTTACTGAAACCAAAAAGTTAAAATATACCCAAGCTGCAGGCGCAATGAAATCCGCATTTGGGATGCAGCGTGAGATTGAGGCTTATAATCCGCCTGAAGGCAGCACCTTAATGTCTGTTGATTATCGGTCCAGTAAAGCACAACCGGTTCCGGTGCCCTCGGTCAAACAAGACACTGCAGAGGATCAAGATCCTGAAAAAGATTTACAAGAAAATGTGAAAAAAGCAGCTAATGACGTTGATACACAAAAGAAAGAAATAGAAAAATTAATGGCTAAGGAAATTGCCCGCGGTGATGCGGCAGTTAAAATAGAAGATAATCGTGTTGTTCTCGAAGTTGCCAAATCAGCCAGCCCCAGTGGTAGTCAGCAGAAAAAACAGGGCAGTAAGCAATCTAGCGGCGTGGTCAGCAAAGAAACCATTGCAATGTATAAAAAGGTTGCCACCGTACAAAAAATCACGGCAGGGAAGGTTAAGGTAAGAGAAAGCCAAGCCCTTAACAAAGCTAAAGTAGAAAATAAACGCGATCAGATTGAGAAAAAAATTGCGGCCAAAATTGCCAAACTCAGTATGCAGTTAGCCGATGCTATCGAAAATGGCTTGGCTGAAATTGAACGTCAGGGCGACCAGGTGATTGTGCGTCTTAATGAGCAAGGTGCTTTTCCATCGGGGGGAACGGTTATCCCTCAGAAAGGGATTGCGATGCTAAAATCAGTTAGTACGGTTATCTTAGAAAATGAAGGTGAAATCATTATTTCCGGGCATACCGACAACCAACCGATTGGTCCCGGCAATTCAGCCTTTCCCTCGAACTGGGATCTTTCAGTAGGACGCGCAGCGGCCGTTGCTAATGTTTTGAACCAACAAATGAACGTACCTCGCTCACGGCTTTCTGTGCAAGGATTTGCCGATACCAAGCCGCTGGTGAAAAATGATAGCCGTGCCAATCGCAGTAAAAACAGACGTATTGAAATTATTATGAATGTTAAAGGGGGCTAGTTAGTTTTACACTAACGGCTAATCTCTGACTAACATGAGAAAATACGGGGTATCTTTGCGATGCCGACCAAAGTCACCGTTGTTATAAAAGAAAACACCCCAGGCAAAGACACTAACCCAAAAATTCTCCTCTGAAGACCAGTAAATATCTCCTTTAATCGTTGGGAATACGCGGGAATCAATAGAGGGGTTTCTACAGTCTGTTTCATTAATTTCTTTTAACTCATCAACAGTCGGCACCCGCCAACCGGATAAACCGGCGAGTTCTGCTGTCGGTGCGTATGCTTGCGCTTCTGTCCAGGTAAAACGGCTTGCCCGGCCTTGGCAGCCCCCGTTGCTGTCTACTTTTTCACCAATATTACAGCGAAACCAGGTTAATCCGGTTTGAGTATCGTGTACGGTGCCTGTTTTATTTACTTGGTAGCGTCCTTCGGGTTGTTTCTTAAAGTAATCCGCACACAGCGGCAAGACGATTCTGGCAGCAGAACTCTGACTGCTCATAACACTGAATATTAAAAATAGGCTGCCAAAGAGGACTGTTTTTTTTATTTTCATTGAAATCTCCCTGTGAAAAGTACCTCGTCATGAGCATGATAATAACATTTTGTTGACCGCAATAAGCAATAGTGTCGTTTGAAAAGTGCAATCACCCCCTTGGGTAAAACCAGCCAAGATAAATCAACGATCAGCCTTGCAATCTCTTTCTTATCGACGGCTGTGGCCGCTAGCGTAGCATTTTTAGCTTTTAAAGGGTAACCGTTGCCGCTTGGTCGCTGAAGGGCAATTGATTGCCGATTTGCCGGCTATAAAACAGATCATTCCCGGCGCCATTGAAGGCTAACTTATTGAAATAAAAGCTATTATATTTTTGGTATGTATGTTGCTTTACTTTTATGCAGAAATGAAGTGAATTCGTGAGTGTTCATTTTAGAATATTAATTATAGCCGGTAGTTACTGATTGTTATAAGGGGAATTAAAGATGTCGATGTTCAGTGTTTTGGGTATTTCTTCCAGTGCCATGAATGCACAAATGGTGCGAATGAATGCATCCGCCAGTAATCTGGCTAATTCCAGTGTTGTGGCAACCACTGAGGCAATGGCTTATAAGGCTAGAAAACCGATCTTTCAAACGGTTTATGAGCAGGCCAACAATGCCGATATCTACCGTGCCGGCGTCTCTGTGAGTGGTATGTTGCAATCGAAGAAAACAAATCTCAAACAATTTGATGAATCTAATCCACTGGCCGACAAAGATGGTTTTGTTTATCAATCGAATGTGAACTCGGTTGAAGAAATGATTGAGATGACAGCCGCATCGAGAGCATACCAGACTAATGTCGAGATTATAAAAACCTCCAAGAAATTAATTTTAGGCACCTTGCGGTTAGGGCAATGATGACAGCAACGTTTTTTTGTAAAGTGATGGTAGGAAAATTAAATGATTAATCCAAGCCTCTATACCGCAGTGAATGAATCCGGTCATTCGGCTTTATTTCAAGAGCCAGACAGTCATCATATTCAAGCGAATCTTAATCATAGCGATATTTTTAAGCTTCTAGTCACCCACTTGCAATGTTATGCCTTGGAAAATGAATATCAACAGAAGTTAAGTCGTGACGAAAAATTAGGAGCATCTAAGCAATGATTAATTCAATTTCAGATTTTACGCTTCCTCCGGGCATAAAAAGATTTGAGGATGTTAAGAAAGAAGAGGCGTCGAAAGAAATTAAACGAACATCTACCTTGGGTCAGGCGGAATTTCTTAAGCTAATGACGACGCAATTGCAACATCAAGATCCGCTGAAACCTATGGACAATGGTGAATTTTTAGGACAAATGGCGCAGTTTTCGACCGTCACAGGGATTACTGAAATGTCTACTGCCCTCAGTAAGATAACGGAAGGTTTTGACACGCAACGGAAGATGCAAACCATTGGTTTAATCGGTAAAGATGTCTTAGTTAATGATACTAATGTCGAGTTGACTGAAGATAAAGGCTTACGAGGGGTTGTTGATTTAAAAACGGCGTCGAATCAAGTTCAGATACAGATAAGTAATGGCGCCGGTGATGTTGTTCATATCGTGGATATGGGTCGAAAATTCTCAGGGCAACATACCTTTCACTGGGATGGTGTTTTAGACAGCGGCGAGAAAGCACAATTAGAGAATTATGCAATCAGTGCGGTCGCGCTTAACAATAGCGGTACAGTCAGTCCCAACGTGAAAGTATTTGGTCAAGTTTCCGGGGTGCGGTTTGTGAAGGATAGTTCCGAGGTTATGGTTGAATTAGCAGGGAGAGGTGAGATCGGACTAGGGGACATAGAGAGGGTAGGCGAGTGAGTCCCTAAAACAGATTTTAGCAGTTAGCTGGGTTTAAGCGAAAGCCCGTTGGATTGAATTTAAGAACAATAGTTTTGTGGTTTTAGTAAAAAATTTTAAGGAGTAACGTATGTCATTTTATACATCATTAACCGGGCTCAATGCCTCGTCTGCACAACTGGGGATTACCAGTAACAACGTCTCGAACGTGGGTACGGTGGGATTTAAAAAGTCCCGTGCTGAGTTTGGTGATATTTTTGCAACGTCACCCTTAGAAAATGCCTCCAGTGCTATCGGACAAGGGGTTCTGTTAAAGAAAGTAAACCAACAATTCAGTCAAGGTAACATTGAGTTTTCCAGTAATTCACTGGATTTAGCGATTTCAGGTCAGGGTTTTTTCGCTCTCAAACCGAATCAAACATCCAATAATACCGCCTATACCCGAGCCGGGTCATTTAGTGTTAACAATGACCGGTATGTGGTCGACTCCACCGGACAATACTTACAAACCTTCCCGGTCAACGATGACGGATCGGTGGTGGCCACCGATTTAATATCGGCGAAATCACTGCAATTACCGTCCACTTCGGGTTTGCCGGTGGCATCCTCTAAAATTGCGATGGGTCTGAATTTACCGGCCGGTGCGGAAATTCTATCGAAAACCAAGTTTTCAGACGATAATCCTTATCGGTTTGATCGGGCCAATTCCGATACCTATAATAAATCAACTTCAATTACCTTGTATGATTCGCTCGGTAACCCACACATTGCGACGGTTTACTATATAAAAACCAGTTCAGCGACTGAAGATGAGCCAACCAACAAATGGGATACTAAAATTTTTATTGGCGAGAATGAGTTGGTACCGAAACTCATTAACGCTAAAAATGATAAAAGTGAAACCTTGTACATGAATAAGTTTGGTCAGGTCAGTGCAGACCCCTCACTGACAGACCCGACTTTCAACCCCAAAGGCGCACACCCTCTGTATTACAACGATGAACAAAAAACCCAAGTTAACTCGCAAAATTCATCAATCTCCGGTGGTTTTATGGCCACCGATGTCGGGCATGATTTTGGTAGTACTGATGAAAGCAGAATTATTTTACGCAACGGTTCAAGTAAAGTCACCAATGGCGATCATTTCTTTAGCATCAGTGTTGATGGCAGCGAACCCCGTTCTATTTCGGTACCCTCAGGTGACTATACCGGTACCTTGTTAGCTGCAGAAATGACCAAACAGGCCAATGCGGCCTTTGGCGATGATAAATACATTAAACTGCCTTCGGATGCTACAGAGCGTACCATTTCTATTGCTATGCAGAAAAAAGACGGAACGCCGTATAATTCGGCCGCCCCGGACGTTGGAACCTCTATTGTCATCGATCAATATTTTGACGGTACCCAAACACCGCCTAAAATGTTCACCTTAGAACAATTAATACGTCAGGTAAAAGATAAAGTTCGTGAGGCGGGCTTACCAGTTGAAGTTGACTATAGTCAACGAAAACGGGCATTTTCTTTTACGGCAACGGATTCGGACTTTGTGAAAATCAGAGCCAAATCAGGTTCTGCCAATGAATTTGGCCTATCAGCAACCCCAAGTTTTGCGATAGATGGTAAACCTTATGTTGGTTCACAAATCGTACCGAAAGGTGAAACTATTTTAGATGGCAGAAATCAACGTTCTGGTATTTTAATTGAATATAATAAAGATGCCCGTAAATTTACCTTTTCATCCGGCATTAGCGGAGAGAATTCTAAGATCACAGTCGGCGTACCCGACGTGAGCTATTCTACAAAAATGTATCCCGCAGTTGTAGCTACTGATCCTGATGTAAGCTCACAAGCTGCTATACCAGGTAAAACAACTTGGACTTTTCCTGCAGTTGATACATTAACCGCTGCAACTTGCGGTGAACTTAAAGCGATTTTTCCAGGGGGTGCGGCTAATATC
>MPSY01000106.1 GCA_001901525.1 Methylococcales bacterium OPU3_GD_OMZ
GTTATAGGGAAGATAATAATCTGGATAGGTTTTGTCGTGTTGCACGAGCGACAACTGGGCAAAGGCGATTTGGATCCGCAGCATTGGACTTGTGTTTAGTCGCTGACGGGCAAGTGGATGCTTTTTGGGAGCAGGCACTTAATTTATATGATATTGCGGCCGGTGCTCTGATTGCACAAGAAGCGGGCGGTTCAGTGACTGATTTTAGCGGTAATCCGGGCGTATTTCCAGAGCAAATCTTAGTGACAAATAATAAGGTTTTAGATCAATTATTACCGTTAATGTAAAGTATTCAGTATATGGCGCTCAGTAAAAGGGCCGGCGAAGGCCAGCCCATAATAAATCGGAAGGAAAACCTCACTATTACATTACTTTAATTTCATCATCAGATGCGATTAAAATAATATCAGCCGGTTTAATGGCAAATAACCCGACAGTGATAACGCCCGGAATATCATTAATCGCTTTTTCTAAGGCAATGGGATCAGTGATATCCAAATTGTGAATGTCGATAATTTGATTACCATTATCGGTGATAAAGTTTTCGCGCCATTCTGGTTGTCCGCCAAATCGTGACATCACTTGTCGGGCAACGTAGCTGCGTGACATTGGGATTACTTCAATAGGCAGTGGAAAAGCGCCTAATGTCTCCACCATTTTGGATTCATCAACAATGCATACAAATTGACGGCAAGCATCGGCAATAATCTTTTCACGAGTCAGGGCGCCGCCGCCGCCTTTAATGAGTTGCTTGTGTGGGTCAACTTCATCGGCACCGTCAATATAGACTCTTATCTCATCGACATCATTGAGGTCAAGGACAGGGATCCCGGCTTCTTTAAGGCGTTGTGTGGTACCTTCGGAGCTTGAAACGGCACCTTCAATATCAATTTTGAAATCAATTAAACAGTCGATAAAGTGGTTGACCGTTGAGCCGGTTCCTACGCCAATAACACGGGCATCTTTGATATATTCAATCGCAGCTTCAGCTGTTTTACGTTTTTTTTGGTCTTGTGGTGTCATAACAGTACCTAATAAAAATGGACAATTTAAGGCGGTGTGTAGCCTGAATGAGAACGTCTAATTATTCAGCTTGAGCGAGTTCAGAGCGCATTTGGTCAATAGTGTCGCGGTAATTAGGTTTGCCAAAAATAGCAGAACCAGCAACGAATGTATCAGCCCCTGCTGCTTTAATTTCACGAATATTGTCAATTTTAACGCCGCCATCAATTTCAAGACGAATATCAAAGCCACTGTCATCAATTTTTTTTCTGACTTGACGTAGTTTGTCGAGTGCAGAAGGTAAAAAGGATTGGCCGCCAAAGCCAGGATTAACTGACATCAGTAAGATCATATCCAATTTATCCATCACATGGTCTAAATGGTGAAGAGGGGTTCCTGGATTAAAAACGAGGCCTGCTTTACAGCCTTCATCATGAATAAGTTGTAATGTTCTATCGATATGGACTGAACCTTCAGGGTGGAAGGTGATGAAGTTAGCACCGGCTTGGGCAAAATCAGGAATAATTCTATCTACCGGTTCGATCATCAGATGAACGTCGATCGGTGCAGTAACGCCGTGTTTTCTCAGCGCATCACAGACCAGCGGGCCAATGGTTAAATTGGGTACAAAGTGATTGTCCATAACATCAAAATGCACAACATCTGCACCGGCAGCCAAAACATTATCAACTTCTTCACCGAGTCGGGCAAAATCAGCTGAAAGAATTGAGGGAGCTATCCAGTTCTCAGTCATTTTAAAATCCTCATAAATAAAACTCTGTATTATAACGTTTTTAAGTACTTTATGTGCATCTAGAAAGTGTCCTGATTTTGTTTTTTTGAACGGTTCTATACTTAACGGTAGTTAACTACCGTTATTTTCGTAGGATGAAAGCTTTTTTATGAGCGGCTTTTTGATAAAGCGCTGGCATATTCTTTATTTGAGAGGAATAACAATTTATAATAGATAATTGCTCAACCTATTTCGACTGCACTTATCATAATGGCTTAATAAAAAAATGGCAGCAACCAGTTCAGTAATGATGCCTTTAGGCACAAAGGCACCGGATTTTAAACTTTTGGATACGGTTACCACTTCCATGATGGATTTGGACGGTTTAAAAGGGCGTCGGGGGACGTTGGTTATGTTTATTTGTAATCATTGTCCTTATGTTATTCATATTAAGGTGCAATTAATTGCTATTGCTAACAGTTATCGTTCTCAGGGCATTAATACCGTTGCGATCAGTTCAAATGATATTGTGAATTATCCACAAGATGCCCCTGATAAAATGGCGGCATTGATGGCTGAATGGGATTTTCCTTTTGACGCATATTTGTTCGATGAACAGCAGTCAGTTGCGCGTGCCTATCAGGCCGTTTGTACACCTGATCTTTTTTTGTTCGATGATTCTCTACAGTGTGTTTATCGGGGCCGACTTGATGGTTCTACGCCTAAAAATGATATTGCAGTAACCGGGCAGGATTTGCGCAATGCTTTGGATGATTATTTAGCGAGCAATGCTATTAGTGAAGTACAAGTTCCCAGTATTGGATGCAATATTAAGTGGAAGTAAGCTGGCAATTATATAAATTAGCGTTCAGTTAATTTAGCACCCAGTCATCAGTTATGTTGACGGGGGCGTATTTGATTGTGTTGTTAAGATTTTTTTTAAATGGTCGATTGTGGCCTCTCAATAAAGTTAAGGTAAAAAATGAAAAGTTATTCAATTGCTGTGCTTGCCGGTGATGGTATCGGTCCCGAAATAACCCGTGAAGCCATTAAGGTGCTCGAACTTATCGAAGAGCGTAATGACGTAAAGTTTGAATTATTACCTGCGGCTTTTGGTGCTTGTGCCTACTTTGAGTTTGGTGATGCGTTTCCACAATCGACGATTGATATTTGCGATCAAGCTGATGCAATTTTAAAAGGGCCAATTGGTTTAAACCATGAAGACTCTAAGCGTATCCCTATTGATAAACAACCTGAGCGTGGGGCCTTACTGCCATTACGCCGCCGTTATAATACTTACGCTAATTTTCGTCCGGTTTCTTTGCCTAAGGCATTAGCGCATTTTTCACCATTAAAGCCTGATGTGATTGGTGAAGGTATTGATTTAGTGATGGTGCGTGAACTTGTTGGAGGGCTTTATTTTGGTGAAAAAATAGCCGGTGTGAATGAAGAGGGTTTACGTTATGTTAAGGAGTCGTTGGAATATGATGAAAATCAAATCCAACAAATTATGCATCAAGCGTTTAAATTAGCAAATAAACGCAAAAAGGTTCTTCATAACATTCATAAAAGTAATGTTTTAAAATCTAGTGTGTTGTGGAATGAAGTTCTAGGCGAAGTTGCAGTGGATTACCCCGAGGTGGAAGTTATTCATATTTTGGTCGATGCGGCAGCAACATTGCTTTGTTTAAACCCAACGCAATTTGATGTCATGGTGATGGAAAATATGTTTGGTGATATCTTGAGCGATCAAGGCGGTGGTATTTTAGGCTCTCTCGGGTTGATGCCATCGGCTTGTTTAGGAGATGAAAAAGCTTATTATGAGCCTTCTCACGGCTCAGCACCTGATATTGCAGGTAAGAATATTGCCAATCCTTATTCGATGATTGGTTCCGTAGCGATGATGTTGGAAAATAGCTTTGCGATGGAAGAAGAAGCCAAAAATGTTTGGGCCGCGATGCAAGGTGTTTTTGCGGACGGCTATTCGACGGCTGATCTTTCAAAATCAGGGTCGGGTGTCAAAATGATTGGTACCGCTGAATTTGGGGATAAAGTGGTAGAGAAATTACGTGCCATGCCGGCAGTTGGCTAGTGTTATGGCCGCGATAGTTATAATTCTGATTGAGGAAGAAAACCACCGGCTTGCATAGACCACATCTTGGCATAATGACCTTCCCGCTGTAGTAGTTGGTTGTGACTACCATCTTCCACAATTTCCCCTTGCTGAAAAACTAGAATTCGATCCAGGTGTGACAGCGTTGATAATCGATGTGCGATAACCATCACCGTTTTATCGCGCATGAGATAAGCCAGACTGTCTTGAATATGATGCTCTGTCACGGAGTCCAGTGCACTGGTTGCTTCGTCAAGTAACAAAATTGAAGTGTTTTTTAAAATCGCTCGTGCCAGCGTGATGCGCTGACGTTGGCCTCCGGATAATTTAACCCCTCGTTCTCCCACTAAAGTCTGGTAGCCTGCTTCGCTAGCCACTATGAATTCATGTGCATGGGCTTTTTGTGCGGCGGCAATAACTTCATCATCAGTCGCATTTAATCGTCCGTATCGAATATTTTCGAGTAGAGAACGGTGAAATAGTATGGGGTCTTGGGGAATCATGGTAATGCTGTTACGCAAACTTTCTTGTGTAACAGCTTGAATATTCTGCTGGTCAATTAAAATAGTGCCTGATTGCGGTTCAAAAAGACGTAACAGAAGATTAAATAAAGTGCTTTTACCACTGCCTGAGAACCCGACCAGACCAATTTTTTCACCGGACCTGATGGTTATATTGAGAGACTGAAACACGGGGCGGTCGTTTACATAACTGAAGTCAATTTGTTGAAATTGTATCGTGGCATGAGTGACAACGAGTGGCTGTGCATCAACACGATCCATGATTTCATGAGATTGTATGATTCGACTCACACCGTCATTAATATTTCCGGTATATTCAAAAAACTCAAGAAAACGACGGCTTAATCCACGAGCCTGTTCAATCAACATTAATGATAAGCTGGCCGACATAGCAAATTCACCGACAGTCATGGCATTCTCGCTCCATATCTTCAGAGCATAGCCAATAATTCCAAGCATTAAAATCATGGCTGAAACAAACTGAAACCAGCGTATACGCTCCATAAACCAAAAGGTCCTTCGTGCAATAACAACCTCTTGCACCAGATAGTCCTCCAGATAGCGTTGCTCATATTCACGTCGTGCAAACAGTTTTGCATTCTGGATATTAGTGACTGAGTCGACAATTTTGCCACTGACTAGGCTTCGTGCTGCAGCGTATTTTTGAGCATATCGGCGGCATCGTAGTGCTAAAAAAAAAGAAATAAGCACGTACACCGCAATCCATAAAGCCAGGGTCAAAGCCAGTTGAAGATTGACGCCCATCATTAAAATTAGTGACACACTGAAGGTAATGATTAATGGCCAGAAATCAAATAACACCGTCCAAATGGTATTGGCAACACCCAGTGCTACCTCACTGATGCGATTAGCCAGTGAACCGGCGAAATGGCTTAGAAAATATCGTTGTGAGTGGCCTTGTAAATAGCTGAACAATTCACGACGAACTTGCAGGCGCAATGTCGGTCCCAGTAGCACCAACATGGCACCACTGGCGCGTGAAAATAACACGATACCAAGATTCAACCCAGCAAATAACCAAAGTGCCGGTTCGGCCTCGTTCCAGACTTCTACCTTGTGTAGTTGAGCAAGTGCAACGGCATCCATAATTTTTTTTATAGCATATGGGAGCAATATAGAACACGCAGCCTGAGCGGCTTCAAGTACCAGCATTAACATTAAACTCCACAGGTAAGTTTTAATGTAACGACAACAAAATGCAAATGACGTTGTAGGCAGTGACAGGGTTTTAGGGGTGTCGTTTATGCTTTCTGAAGATGTAGATTCCACGTTTGATTTAATCTCCACACTCAAGTGATAGGCTTGTCATTATAAGTGAAGTTTATGTCTACAGTATGGGATACTTTGGGCTGAACTATCGCGCTTGCCTAGCTTTTACGATAAAA
>MPSY01000008.1:0-1609 GCA_001901525.1 Methylococcales bacterium OPU3_GD_OMZ
TTTTTCCAGAATCTGCAATGCTTTTAGCTTTTCAAGGCTGACCTTAACCGCTTGTAACCTTTCTACCCGTGCCTGATTAAGATAGCCGTAATAAACCATCATCCGACTCGTTCGAGCGGGATCTTCCTGATTAAGGATCAGTTTTAAACGACTCCGCTTACCAAGAATATAAGCGGCATTGATTTGCTCTTGTAGATGTTCACGCTGTACAACCAATAAACCTAATAACGACTGAATTTCAATGCCCAGTTGAAGCCGTGCTTGCTCACTCTGAGACACCTGCTTTTTTAACTGTTTTAATCGCGCCGCACTGTTGCCCATGCTTTTTTCAAGCATGGCTAACCGATCAATCAAGTCTTGTTTTTCAACACTGATCTCATTAACACGACGATCTAATACTCTGATACTGGATTGAACGGCTAACAATTGCTGACTTTTTTCAGCCATATTAGCCGCACTGCCTTGACTAAAAAGTAACAGAAAAAAACTTAGCGTCCTTCCTCCATAACGAAAAAACACACTACAACAATGACGACCCTGTCATTTCTTCTGGTTTTTCTATACCCATCATCGTTAACAATGTTGGCGCTAAATCCGTTAAAGAACCTTCTGGTGACAAGGCTTTATCTGCACCGACATAAACCAATGGGACCAAATTGCTGGTATGTGCGGTATGCAATTGCTGCGTGCCTACATCAAACAATTTTTCGATATTACCATGATCAGCGGTAATTAACATTTCACCGCCGACACCTTTAAGCGCGGTATAAACACGCTCTAAACAACGGTCAATCATTTCAACCGCCTTAATAGACGCCTCAAGATTACCGGTATGCCCGACCATGTCACAATTAGCATAATTACAAACAATGGCATCATAGTGACCGCCTTCAATCGCCTCAACCAACCGATCGGTCACTTCCTGTGCACTCATTTCAGGCTGCAAATCGTAGGTTTTAACTCTTGGCGAAGGGATCAAAATCCTGTCTTCCCCTTTATTCGGCTCCTCTACCCCGCCGTTAAAAAAGAAAGTCACGTGCGCATATTTTTCCGTTTCTGCTAACCGAAGTTGTTTCAATCCTTTATTGGCCAACACTTCACCAAATCCATTAACAATTTTCTGTGAACGATAAGCAACAGGAAACTCAAAATCTTTATGGTACTCAACCAACGTGGTTAAAAACAGACGTGGCGGCGTTCCTTGTCGGTCAAACTCTGAAAAATCAGGCGCAAAAGACCGTACGATTTCTCTCGCTCTATCTGCTCTAAAATTCATAAAAACAACCGCGTCATTATCATTAAATTTGACCGCGTCTCCAGTCTGATCAAGCACACTTGTTGCTTGAACAAACTCATCGGTTTCACCACGGGCATAGGCGTCATTGATAGCTTGCTCAGCGGTTTCAACCGAAAATTCAGCCTGCCCTTGAACTAATAATTGATAAGCTTTTTCAACCCGCTCCCAATTGTTATCCCGATCCATAACATAAAAACGACCAATCACACTGGCAATATGCCCCACACCCAAGGTATCAATCTTATCTTGTAACCCTTTAAGCGAAACATCTGCACTTTTAGGCGGCACATCACGGCCATCTAAAAAAGCATG
>MPSY01000008.1:2042-33065 GCA_001901525.1 Methylococcales bacterium OPU3_GD_OMZ
ACTTTGTTCTTCACGATGACCAAATCCGTCTAAAATGATTAACGCAACAGGCTTTGGGGTACTTGACATAATATAATTCCTCTTCAAAAAATGATCTTCGATAAAAATACTCACCATTCCAAAAAAGAGCGTGACAAGTCCATTGGAATAATTATCTTACTATTTTACCTGAGCAGCGCAATTTTGAACACGCCATTTCCCCATACCTTTTTTAAAACACACCCTTAACAAAAATGGCTACACCCAAAGCTTACAATTCGCTGATTACCATCACGCATCCTCCTTTTTTTAATCTAATTCATTTTAAAAAAAGAATAAAAAATACAATTGATCATTAATTACCGCTTTAATTAACAGATATAATCGCAGCCACTGTTTTTTATTGTTAAAATACGTAATTATTCCCGTTATTTAGCTTCACAACACCGTTGTGATTTTTTAAAAATATTTTACATTAGGTTTTTTATATGGAACGCGTTATTGAATTTATCGGCAACCACTGGATGTTATTTATTGCCTTCGTTGTTGTACTCTATCTTGTTGTGCAAGAATTATTAGACAATATTTTTAAACGGTTCCAATCCATGACACCGGTTGCAGCCGTCATGCACATGAATGAAACAGAAGTCACTATTCTTGATGTAAGCCAATCTACCGACCATAAAAAAGAGCATTTAGAAAATGCCATGAACATTCCTCTTTCCAAACTTGAGACCAGCCTCGGTCAATTAGAACCGTTTAAAGAAAAATCATTACTGGTTTTTTGTCAAACCGGTGCACAATCGCCTCAAGCCTGCAAAAAACTTTATAAGCTAGGATTTCATCAAGTGATTAATCTAGTGGGTGGACTCAAAGCATGGGACGAACAAAAGCTACCTACCAACAAAAGCAAAACATAACCCCTTAATTCACTCATCACGGTAGTCACAAAATGGCTGAACAAGAAGAAAAAAAATTCTCAATACAAAAAATTTTCTGTAAAGATGTTTCCTTTGAAACCCCAAATTCACCTAAAATTTTTACCCAAAAATGGCAACCTGAGGTCGACTTCAACTTAGGAACACACGTTGAACCCATTGATGATGATGTCTTTGAAGTTGCTATTACGGTTACCGTTACGGTAAAGATTGGCGACCAAGTAGCCTACCTTGCTGAAGTCGTACAAGCCGGTATTTTTACACTTAAAGGTTTCACCGATGCTGAACGCGGCCCCTTACTGGGTAGCTATTCTCCTAGCGCACTTTTTCCTTATGCCCGAGAAGCCATTTCAGATCTAGTTTCAAAAGGCGGGTTTCCACAACTCCTGCTTGCACCGGTTAACTTTGATGCTGTGTATGCACAACATGTGCAACAGCAATCTGCACCCAATACCGTTAACTAAACCTTGAATGGATAAACAACGCATTTGTATTTTAGGCGCTGGCTCATGGGGAACCGCATTAGCTATTCAAGCCGCACGCAATAATCACAACACTATTATTTGGGGTCATAATGCTGACCACATGAGGGCCTTACAATACGAGCGAACAAATTCTCGTTATTTGCCGGGAATAACATTACCGGATAATTTAACCGTCACTAACACGCTTAAAACAGCAGTACAATTTAGTAAAATTGTACTCATCGCTGTCCCAAGCCATGCCTTTGCCACGACGCTCATAAATATCAAAGCTGATCTCAACCCAAATGCGACTATCGCTTGGGCGACCAAAGGACTCAACCATGAGGACGGCTCTTTTTTACACCAGTCAGTCATCTCGCAACTGGGTGAAAAAACACCGATGGCAATCCTTTCAGGCCCTACTTTTGCCATGGAAGTCGCTCAAGGATTACCGTCAGCAATTTCTATTGCCTCACAACAACCCCACTGCGCGACTGAACTTGCTGACATCTTCCACAGCGCTCACTTTAGAACTTATACCAGCACCGATATCATCGGTACACAAATAGGAGGAGCAACTAAGAATGTCTTAGCCATTGCCGCTGGCATAGCTGATGGTCTGGGTTATAACGCGAATACCCGTTCAGCACTAATCACCCGTGGATTAGCGGAAATCATTCGTCTGGGTCAGCATTTAGGGGGACGGCAAGAAACATTCATGGGACTAGCCGGGCTGGGTGACCTGATACTGACGTGCACAGACAATCAATCCAGAAACCGCCGCTTTGGTATTGGACTGGGTCAAGGTAAAAAAGCACACGACTTAATCGCCGAAATAAATCAAGAAATTGAGGGTATTGCTGCGACCGAACAAATTCACCGCCTGGCCCAGCACTTAAAAATAGACATGCCCATTACCGAACAAATCTATCAGATTCTCTACCAAAATACTGCACCGAGTCATGCTGTAAAAACACTGTTGGCACGTGAGCAACGCGATGAAGAACCCTTCCCCTCAACATAAACTACAACAATTGCAAAAATTCTTACCATCAACGATAAAACTGTTGCATATTATGGTGTTAGAGAGTATACATGAAGTAACTTATTGATGATAAAAAGGATTCCTATCATGCTACACACATTTGATCATTTACCTATCGAATGCACTGAACTCGCACACACCCAAAATGGTGACACCATAGTACTGACCGCTAATGCGATTGATGCAATTAAAGCCAGCAACCCGGATCAGAACCTGACAAGAAATCTCTTTAAGCAGTTTAATTTATGCGTTCTATACCGAGATATCGAAGCCAAGGGTGTTGAAATAAGCGAAATATTCTCTGGCATTACCGTCTTAGATGATGATGAATTTAGTATCTGTCAGGAAGACAACAACTGCATACGTTCTTGGAACTAAATCAACTAAACGCCAATTGTCGCCATGCCTCATAAGTTACTATAGCGACCGAATTTGATAAATTAAGGCTCCGACTGTTAGCCTGCATCGGTATTGTCAAACAGTTGACCGATAATTGATCAAGAATTTCACGTGGTAACCCACGCGTTTCGGGTCCAAAAATAAAGAAATCACCCGATTGGTAACGCACCTGATCATAATTCTTTTTAGCCTTTGTTGTTAAGGCAAACAACCGAGCGGGTTTTGCCTGTTGTAAAAAACACTCATAACTTTCATACAACAACAAATCAGTGAACTCATGGTAATCCAAGCCAGCTCTACGCATTTTCTTTTCATCTAAACTAAAACCCAATGGCTTTATAAGATGCAACTGACAACCATTATTAGCTGCTAACCGAATAATATTTCCGGTATTAGGCGGAATCTCCGGTTGGTATAACACAATATGAAACATAATCTTTGGTTCGCTAATTCGAAGTTTCTGTAACTTACAACAATAGCTTTACGTTTTTGATTACCTTGTCTTAGTTAGACTTACGCGCTGGCAGACAACCATGGCGACAAGGTAGCAATCCTCAAATTATTCTGTCACTTACGAAAGCTTACCATGACATTGTTTAAACTTCTTCCCTGAACCACAAGGGCAAGGGTCATTACGCCCCACCTTCTTACCATCACGAATAAAAGGTTTTTCAGCGACAGCATCCTCTTTAATAACTGAAGCCTGGGCAACACCGTCCATCTCTATTTGTTCAACACCGTCAGACAAACCGGCATTCGCTTCAGCATGCTCAAAATTCATTTCACGCGGTTCTTCTCGCTGTTCGTCGAATTCTTGCAGATCTTCTTCAATATTTATTTGTACTTTAGACAAAAGACCAACAACTTCATACTTAACAAAATCTAACATACTAACAAACATTTCAAACGACTCACGCTTATACTCTTGCTTCGGATCACGCTGCGCATAACCTCGCAAATGAATGCCTGCGCGTAAATGATCCATAGCTGCCAAATGTTCTTTCCAGGTATTATCAAGAACCTGCAAGACAACAGATTTCTCAAAGTTTCGCATAACATCCGATGAAATATCTGACTCTCTTTGCGCACAACTCTCAGTCAATTTTTCCTGTGTGACCCGTGCAATATCTTCTCTTTGTAACGAGTGATCTTGCTCCAACATCTCCCGCCATGGAATAGTCAACTCAAACTCTTGTTGTATATGCCCCTCTAATCCTTCAACATCCCATTGATCCTCCATGGTTTGCTCAGGAATATACTGCGTCACCACACTGGCGATCACATCATTACGAAAAGCACCAATAATACCGGTGATCTCTTCTGCTTCCATTAATTCATTACGCTGCGCATAAATTACTTTACGCTGGTCATTGGCAACATCATCATAATCGAGAATCTGCTTACGAATATCATAATTGCGTCCTTCAACCTTCTTCTGAGCATTCTCAATAGCTCTCGTCACCCAAGGATGCTCAATCGCCTCGCCTTCGACCATACCGAGTTTCTGCATCATACTGGCAACTTTTTCAGAAGCAAATATACGCATCAGGTCATCTTCCAGAGAAAGATAAAAACGTGTTGAACCAGGATCGCCTTGACGCCCCGAACGGCCCCGTAGTTGATTATCTATCCGTCTTGATTCATGACGCTCAGAACCAATAACATGCAATCCACCACTGGCTATAACTTTATCATGATGTGCTTGCCAATCATCTTTAACCTTGGTGACCGCAGACTCACTCGGGTTATCACCCAACACTTGTAGTGCAACATCAAGATTACCACCCAAAACGATATCGGTTCCCCGACCCGCCATATTAGTCGCAATTGTTACTGCACTCGTTGTACCTGCTTGCTCAATAATATGCGCTTCCCGTTCATGCTGCTTGGCATTCAAAATCTCATGTTTAATATTCTGCCGGGCCAGTTCCCGAGAAATTAACTCAGAATTCTCGATTGATGTTGTGCCGACTAAAACGGGTTGACCGCGCTTAGAACACCCTTTGATATCATCAATAATCGCATTATATTTTTCACCAACCGTCATATAAATGAGATCGCCGCTGTCATTTCTAACCATGGGTCTATGCGTTGGTATTACGACCACTTCCAAACTGTAGATCTTTTGCAATTCAACCGCTTCGGTATCGGCCGTTCCAGTCATACCCGATAACTTATCGTAGAGTCGAAAATAATTCTGAAAGGTTATTGAAGCCAGTGTCTGATTATCTTCTTGAACCTTAACTTGTTCTTTTGCCTCAATCGCTTGGTGCAAGCCATCACCCCAACGACGCCCAGACATAATACGACCGGTAAATTCATCAACGATCAACACTTCATTACTTTTCACGATGTAATCAACATCACGATGATAGAGCACATGGGCCCGTAATGATGCCGTCAAAAAATGCATCATTCTGATATTAACCGCATCATACAAACTTCCGCCTTCGGAAATATAACCATGATCAGCCATTAACTGCTCAACGCGTGCATGCCCTGCTTCGGTCAGATGCACCTGTCGCATCTTCTCATCTACTGAATAATCGCCCGCTTCACCTTCTTTTTCTTGCTTGGTCAACCCTGGGATAATCTGATTAACCTTAATAAACATTTCGGTGCTTTCTTCTGTCGGACCTGAGATAACCAACGGTGTTCTGGCTTCATCAATTAAAATTGAATCAACTTCATCGACAACAGCATAATACAACCCTCTTTGCACCTTCCTATCAAGGGTGTAGGCCATATTATCTCTTAGATAATCAAAACCAAATTCATTATTAGTCCCATAAGTGATATCAGCTGCATAAGCCTCGCGCCGCTCTTCACTGGTTAATTCACTAACAATAACGCCTGTTTTAAGGCCCAAAAAGTTATAAATCTGCCCCATCCAGGCACTATCTCGTTTTGCCAGATAATCATTCACAGTGACAACATGCACGCCTTTTCCAGGAAGCGCATTAAGGTATGCCGCCAGCGTTGCCACTAGGGTTTTACCTTCTCCGGTTTTCATTTCTGAAATTTTGCCGTCATTTAAGACCATGCCGCCAATCAGTTGCACATCGAAATGACGCATACCTAATACACGTATAGAAGCTTCACGTACAGTTGCAAAAGCCTCTGGGATTAATGAATCAAGCTCTGCACCTGCCGTTAAGCGCTCTCGAAACTCTGCTGTTTTGGCTTTTAAGGCCTCATCACTTAAACTTTCATATTCTGACGCTAATACGTTAATTTTCTTAACTAACTTATTCTTTTTCTTAACGAGTCTGTCATTCCGACTACCAAATAACTTCTTGACCAACATGGCTAACTTTCCAATGAATTTAAATTTGTAATAAAACCTAATAATTATATACCTTATCAAGCCTTCTTAACAGACCTGATCCTTACTGCAGCCCACAACACCCTCTCTAAAACAGGTCGCCGACTCAGTACTTGACTCACCCTTTAATTGTTTTCTAGATATTGCCGTCTTAAAAGGCAGGTAAACGTTATAATGTCTGACGATGTTACGATTTCACCAAAATAAACAGACACCACTCTCTAATAGAAACTAATCGCTCAATGAAGAGAAAACGAAAAAATCATTTCAATTCCGTCTTATCTTATACGAGTGCAGTCACACTCAACTTTTCAGAAATCATTAATCAACAAAGAATGCTGCAGGAAATCATATGCCGATCGTTACCCGATCATTTCTCAGCGCATATAACAAACTGTATTAAAAAAGATAAAACCATCATTATTTTCACTTCATCAGCAACATGGGCCAGCCAATTGCGTTTTTTAAATCAACCGATCATGGCAGCATTGCGCGCCAATGGCGAAAACGATATCTCTGAAACTAAAATTAGAGTACTTCCTAAATCGTTATCGCCTAAACCCCATAAAAGACCCGCAAAAAAGCTATCAGCGACATCACTTAATATAATTCATAGCAATGCGCTCGCCCTGACAAACAATAGTGAACTTGCCAGCGCCTTTTTAAGACTACACAACACGCTAAAAAACAAAATGTCTTAAGGTAGAACCGGTTGTACAAATGCTTTAGGAAGTTCATTTAAGCCTTCAAATGAAACCATTTCCCAAGCCTCAGGATCTTTAATTAACGCCCGCAAAAGTTGATTATTAAGACTATGGCCCGATTTATAACCACTAAATTCACCCAGCAAATTATGGCCCAGTAGATAAAGATCGCCTATCGCATCTAACATTTTATGCTTTACAAACTCATCCGCATAACGCAAACCGTCTTCATTTAATACTTTTAAATCGTCAACAACAATCGCATTATCCATACTCCCGCCTAATGCCAAGTTATTTTTCTGAAGTAATTCAATATCCTTCATAAAACCAAATGTTCTGGCCCGACTCACTTCCTTAATAAAACTAGTGGTAGAAAAATCGATTACCGCTGTTTTAACATTCGACTTAAAGGCGGGGTGTTCAAAATCAATGGTAAAACCAACCCTAAAACCTTCGTAAGGCGTAAAAGAAGCCCACTTATCACCCTCAGTCACTTTAACGGACTTCTTAACTCTTATGTACTTACGCCACGCTTCCTGCTCCTGTATTCCCGCCGATTGCAATAAAAAAACAAAAGGACCGGCACTTCCATCCATAATCGGTATTTCCGGAGCGCTCACATCTACCAATGCATTATCAATACCCAGCCCAGAAAATGCCGATAATAGATGTTCAACTGTCGAAACTCGCACACCATTTTGTATCAATGTTGTTGACAACCTCGTGTCACCTACATTTTCAGATTTTGCATCAACAAACGCGGACTCCCCAATATCACTCCGTCTAAAACGAATTCCTGTATCGGGATCTGCGGGGTGTAAGGTCAAATAGACATTCTCACCCGTGTGCAAACCCACACCTGTCGCTCGGATAGTATTTTTAAGCGTCCTTTGTTTCAACATAAATTTTTAAGCTACCGCTAAATAAAAGTTGCCATTCTACCATAAGAGATCCTTTTGGCAGCAACACACCGCTTCTACTTGCAAAATTGATCACTTAAAAAAACACCTACCTTCCAAGTAAAACCTGATAAACAAAGACTTTACCCCATCAACTTAATCTGCTTGCCTTCTCAAAAATGCCGGAATATCCAAATAATCCATATTTTCTGCTTTTTTTGCCTGAGCACCATAACGTGCTTCACCGCTTTCACGTTTTCTGACCGCTGTCGGCTTCTCAAACACACCATAATCAACAGGCTTTTTAGCTATACTCGCTCGACTATTAAGCGTTGAAACAACAGAACGTTGTTGAGCCTCCCCCATGCCTGTTGCAACCACAGTCACTTTAATCTCATCGTCTAACTCTGGATCTATTGCTGTACCTATTTTAATAATCGCATCTTCCGAAGCAAACTCATGAACAATCTCACCGACTTCATTAAACTCTGCAATACCCAATTCCGATGTCGCGGTAATATTAACCAATATTCCCTTCGCACCAAACAAACTCACATCATCTAACAAAGGACACGCGACTGCTTTTTCAGCGGCCTCTCTTGCTCGATTATCGCCTTTTGCAGTGCCTGTTCCCATAATAGCCACACCCATTGCGGACATCACAGTTTTCACATCCGCAAAATCAACATTAATAAGACCCGGATTAACAATAAGTTCCGTAATACCTTGAACGGCTTCTTTAAGTACATCATTCGCTGCATTAAAAGCATCAATCAAGGAAACATTACTGCCTAATACCGGTAATAATTTTTGATTGGGAATAACGATCAGTGAGTCTACATACTTTTCTAATTCCAAAAGCCCTTCTTCAGCAGCTTTCATTTTCTTAGCACCTTCAAATTTAAAGGGTTTTGTCACCACAGCCACTGTCAGAATACCCTTATCTTTTGCAGCTTCAGCAATAACAGGGATTGCACCCGTACCTGTTCCGCCACCCATTCCTGCTGTTAAAAACACCATATCGGCACCGTCAATTGCCTCCTCAATACGACTGCGGTCTTCTTGTGCTGCTTGCTTTCCTATATCAGGGTTTGTCCCTGCGCCTAAGCCTTGCGTCAATTCAGAACCTAATTGAATCAGGGTATCCACACTTAACCGTCTCAGCGCCTGAGCATCTGTATTTGCGCCAATAAAGTCAACACCACTAATTCCGGTATTTACCATATGATCTACGGCATTACCACCACCGCCACCAATACCAATCACTTTAATAATGGCTTCTCTTTTAAACATATCTTCTAATTCAAATTTCATTTAGATCTCCTCATTTTTTAATTTTATTAATATCCGCCACTAAACCAATTTTTCATTCTCTCAAACATACTTTCATTCAAATTATCCTGTGCCGCCACGCTATACTCTTGTTGATAATCTTTTCCATACATAACCAGACCCACACCCGTCGAATAAATGGGATTACTCACAATATCGGTTAATCCACTCACGCCATACGGAGCGCCTAATCTAACCGGCATGTGAAATATCTCCTCGGCTAACTCAACCAGACCTGATGCCTTTGAACTCCCCCCACTGATAACAATACCGGCTGCAATTAAATCTTCATAACCACTACGCCTTAATTCAGCTTGAACTAAAAACAGTAACTCCTCATAACGAGGCGCTATAATTTCTGTTAAATTTTGTTTCATAATTGTCCTAGGCTCTCTATCGCCAATACTAGGAACATCAATCATTTCATCTGTCTCTGCCAATTGTGAGAGTGCACAGGCATGCTGGATCTTTATTTGTTCGGCATGCTGTGTAGGAGTCCGTAACGCAACAGCAATATCATTCGTTACCTGATCTCCTGCAATAGGTATCACTGAAGTATGTTTAATTGCACCCTCGGTAAATATGGCAATATCGGTTGTCCCCCCACCAATATCAATCAAACAAACGCCCAGATCTTTTTCATCTTCTGTTAATACCGCTGTACACGAAGCCAATTGCTCTAAAACAATATCATTCACTTCGAGGTCACAACGCCTAATGCACTTGATAATATTCTGTGCAGCACTGACACTCCCCGTTACCATATGAACTTTTGCTTCTAACCGAATACCTGACATCCCAATAGGTTCTTTAATACCATCTTGCAAATCAATGACAAATTCCTGAGGTAAAATATGTAATATTTTCTGGTCAGCAGGAATTGCGACTGCACGCGCCGAATCAATCACGCGATTAATATCATACTGACTCACTTCTTTATCCTTTATTGCAACAATGCCATGTGAATTCAAACTCCGAATATGACTCCCCGCAATGCCTGCAAAGACTGATTTAATTTCACAACCCGCCATCAATTCAGCTTCTTCGACTGCCCTCCGAATCGCCTGTACCGTTGATTCCAAATTCACCACCACACCTTTTTTTAACCCTCGCGATGGACTTACCCCTATACCAATAATCTCTATATCACCGTTTGGCGTCAGTTCACTTACAACTGCAGCTACTTTCGAAGTACCTATATCCAAACCGACTATTAAATTACGATCTGTTTTTTTTGCCATCTGCTTTCTCTCAAGTTATCTTCAAATTTTAAAGGTCGACCTATCTAACACTCATCACTGTTCTTACCACCCACTATTTCCATGCCACTGAGAAACCATTGTGATATCTCATATCTACCTGCTTCACCGCGCCGTTTTCTTTTTTATTCATACGATCATACACACCCATAAAACGCTGTAAGCGTTCGGTGGGTTTATCCCGCCCTAACTGAACCTTCATGCCATTACTAAATACTGCACTCACCGCATTTTGCGGCGAAATCACTAACCTAGCCAAATCCAAACCGGCATCATCAACATTTATTTGTAGCTCTCCTAACAAATCAAATACGCGTTTATGCGCCCCCACAGGGCCCATTAAAACCGGTAAATCTTTGATCGCCAAAACCGTGGCGGGCTTAAATATTTCACCGCGATCATTTAATAATTTCTCCCGTCCCCAGAAAGCAACGGCTGATTGTTCGGCCACATGAATATCAACAATATCAGGCCATACCCTTGCCACTGAAACGGTATCAACCCATGGCAAATTTTCAACGGCTTCTCGAATAGCCACTATATCGACTGTCAAAAAACTCTCCTGCAATGCATGGCCGATTACCTTTTTAACATCCCCTTTATCCAAATGCTGAAACGTACCAGAAACCCTGACATAACGAATTGGGAATGAAGCCACTATACCCGCCTTAATATCGTCATAATGAGCCCCCACACTGCCAATAAGTAACAGCATCAGAAAGAATATTTTAGGCACCTTACTCACTGATCACGTCCTGACTATTTTACTACTGTCTAAAATACGCCAAACCAGTTCGCCGAAATCTATTCCCGCTGCTTTTGCAGCCATGGGAAGTAAGCTGTGATCAGTCATCCCCGGCACAGTATTAATCTCAATTAACTGTGACTGGCCGTCACGATCTATAAACAAATCAACACGCCCCCATCCCTGAACACCCACAATCTGAATAGCCCGTTTAGCTAGCGACATCACTCTTTCCTCATTGGGTTGAGTTAACCCACTCGGGCAAAAATACTGAGTCGAATCGGATATATATTTGGCCTCATAATCGTAAAAACTATTCGGTGTTTTTACTCGAACCACAGGTAACACCTGATCCCCTATAAACCCTACCGTGTATTCATCACCCTCAACCCATGCTTCTGCATAAACAGAACGATCAAATTCCTTTGCTAATTGATAACCTGCTCGCAATTCCCCGGTATTATTAACTCGACTCATTCCTATACTTGACCCTTCTCGCACCGGCTTAACAATCATTGGAAAACCTAATTGATCGATACAGGCATCAAAATCCTGTTCACTGGTTAGCGTATACCACTGAGGTGTTGTTAAACCCGCACCTTTTAGGCACCATTTTGTTCTTAACTTATCCATACAAATCGCAGATGCCAAAACCCCGCTACCGCTATAAGGAACATTAAGACTTTCTAGCACGCCCTGTAAAACGCCATCCTCACCACCACGACCGTGAATAGCATTAAAAACACAATCAAAAGCCCCGCCTAAAAAAGGACTGACTAAATCGTCTCTCACTTCAACGGCGCGTGCATTAACACCTTGCGCTAACAAAGCCTCCAATACCGCATAACCACTTTTCAAAGAAACTTCTCTTTCTGCCGAGGGCCCGCCCATGACCACCGCAACACGACCAAACTGTGCTGAATCAATAGTAACTGTCACCTACAACCCCCATGATCACTACCCACATGAAACTCACCAATAATTTCAACTTCACGTTCTAGCATCACGCCTAATTTCTTTTCTACCTGCACCTGAATGATCTCAATTAGGGTTTCAATGTCTTTCGCTGTTGCATTATCTTGGTTAATAATAAAGTTTGCATGTTGCTCAGAAACACAAGCTCCTCCCACCACATAACCTTTAAGACCACAAACTTCTATTAATCTAGCTGCATAATCATTATTAGGATTTTTAAAAACAGATCCACAAGAAGGTTGGCTAAGCGGCTGCGTTGCCGAGCGTTTGCTTAACAGTTCTTTGGTTTTTTCTGCACTTTCCTTCGTTGAACCTTTTGCTAACCGCAAGCGCGCTGCTAAAAACCATTCATTATCAGGCCCTATGACTGAACGGTAACCGATTTTATAATCCTCGGTCTCATGCATAACCGTTTCACCCTGTGTTGTAATAGCCTCTATACCCTCAACAATATCCCAGGTTTCACAACCAAATGCACCGGCATTCATTTTCAGAGCACCACCCATCGTACCCGGAATACCTGAAAAGAATTCAGCACCGATAAAACCATGGTCACGACAAAATCTTGCCACTTTTGAACAATGAACACCCACCTCAACATAAAGTGATTGATCGTCACAAATTGTGATTGTTTTTAATCGCCCGCGGGTATTAACCACAGTCCCTCGAATACCACCATCACGGATCAATAAGTTACTCCCCATACCCATAAAGAAAACCGGCTCATCGACTGAAAGCGCTGATATAAAGTTAACTAAATCATCGCGATCAAAAGGAAAATACAATTGATCGGCAACGCCACCCACATGCCAACTGGTATATTTGGCAAGTTTTTCATGCTGCAAAAGGCGGCCTTTTAATGAACCGCCTTTTTGACTTAAGTCCCCATTATTCATGACCATCCTTCTAGCGCTGTTTTCATCGCACCCATCCTTTCGGGCAAAGCATCAGAAAGTACCGCGGCTATTTTACTCACACTACCCGCACCTAAAGTTAACACCACATCTTTGGGCTGAACTAATCCTTCTAGGATATCCAGCAAATCATTTCGGTCTTCCACAAAAACCGGATTTACCTGCCCTCTTGCTCGTATTGCCTGCGCCAAGGCTCGCCCATCCGCACCCGCGATAACATCCTCGCCCGCCGAGTACACCTCGAGTAAAATAAGGATATCTACCGATGAAAGTACCCGGACAAAATCTTCAAATAAATCACGCGTTCTGGAATAACGGTGTGGCTGAAAAATAATGATTGCTCGGCGCTTTGGCCACGCTTGCTTTAATGACCCTAAAGTTGCTTCTATTTCACGGGGATGATGACCATAATCATCCACCAAGGTTACCGGCTCGTTCTGAATACTAAATTCCTGATTAATCTGGAACCTTCGACCCACTCCGGTAAATGTTTTTAAACTTTCCCTAATGGCCTGATCGGAAATATTCAAATGCGTCGCCACGGTGATTGCCGCCAAAGCATTTTGCAAATTATGTAACCCCGGCATATTCAAGGTGATATCCAGAGCAGCATAATCACCCCATCGTTGGACCTGACACGTTGTTTGCAATCCACTTTGTGTTATTTTCGTTGCACAAACATCTGCACCAATAGTTAATCCATAGGTCCGATACGGCTTCGTCATTTTAGGTAAAAGCAATTCCACACCCGGGTCGTCAACACAAACCACAGCCAGACCATAAAAAGGCAAATGTGATAAGAATTCGACAAATGCTTCCTGTAAGCGCTGATAATTACCTTCATAGGTTTCCATATGATCGCGATCAATATTAGTCACGACCGCTATCATAGGTTGCAAATGCAGAAATGAGGCATCACTCTCATCAGCCTCAGCCACTAAATAGTGACCTAATCCCAGTTTCGCATTAGCGCCCGAACTATTTAAACGACCGCCAATCACAAAAGTTGGGTCCAGATCCCCCTCAGCCATCATATTGGCAATCAGACTGGTCGTCGTTGTTTTTCCATGGGTACCCGCTATTGCAATACCGTAACGAAACCGCATTAATTCAGCTAACATTTCAGCACGAGGAATAACCGGTATACGATTCAGTTGCGCAGTCTTAATTTCTATATTTTCTGAATCAACCGCTGAAGACACAACCACCACATCAGCGCACTCTACATTCACCGCTTGATGTTCTGAACTTATCACTGCTCCTAACGCTATTAAGCGCTCAGTAACGACACTAATTGTTTGATCTGATCCTGAAATTTTGAACCCTAAATTAAGCAGTACTTCTGCAATACCACTCATGCCAGTCCCACCAATACCGACAAAATGTATTTTTTCAATATGACCCATATCTTGCAAAGTAATCGCACTCTCAGGCTTATTCATATCGACACCACCTCAAAACACGCTTTAGCAACTGCTTTGGTTGCACCCACTTGCGCACACTTTCTCGTGGCCGTAGCCATTTCCAACAATAGCGATGGCTCATCTATTAAATGCATTATTTCCTTGGCTAAACGTTCTGCATTTAACTCTGACTCAGCAATTAAAATGCTGGCATTAACGTCGGCAAGATATTGTGCATTTGCTGTTTGGTGATCATCTATTGCAAACGGAAAAGGAATCATAATACTCGGCAAACCCACTGCCGCAACTTCACTGACAGTCATTGCGCCTGATCGACATATTATTAAATCAGCCCAGCTATAAATAGCTGCCATATCATCAATGAAAGCCACCACCTCAGCTGGTGTTTGCTGGCTTGAATAACGCGATTTTACCTTATCAACCATCACTGAACCGGTTTGATGAACCACATTAACCGACTTAACCATCGCAACCATATCCGGCACGATTTCATTTAATTTTCGCGCCCCTAAACTACCGCCCAACACCAAAATATTCAGCGACTTCTGCTGCATAATCCTTTTCGGGTTAAAAACTTCAATCGCCGATCGCAAAGGATTACCCACATACTCTGCACCTATAACTTTCGGAAAGCTATCTGGAAACCCTTGCAAGACTCGATCGGCCCATTTGGCAAGAATACGATTAGTTGTACCCGGGGTTCTATTTTGCTCATGAATAACCAAAGGTATTCCCAAGACTTTGGCCACCACCCCTCCTGGACCTGACACAAACCCTCCCAACCCTAATACGACATTAGGTTTGCGCCGTCTGAGTATCCCAAACACCTGCAACATAGATTTTAACAACATGACCGGAACGGCTAGTCGCCCTCTGAAGTCTTTTCCTCTGATACCGGTGACCGATACAAAATCCATCTCAATATTATTTTCCGGAACGACTCTTGATTCAATGCCAACTCTTGTGCCCAGCCACGTTACCTGCCAATTATCTTTCTGCAAACACAGTGCAACGGCCAGAGCAGGGTATACATGCCCTCCAGTACCACCGGCCATAATCACTATACGTTTATCCATTCCCTTTTTCCCTTGGGTATCGATGATGTAATTTTCTCTGTTTCCATATTTATTCTGAACAGCAATGCCACACCCGCACACATTACAATCATGCTACCGCCGCCATAACTCATTAACGGTAAGGTCAACCCTTTCGTTGGCAACACGCCCATATTGACCCCAATATTCACAAATGCCTGAAAACCAAACCAAATAGCTAAGCCATAGGCAATAAAAGCAGAAAACAGATACCCTGCTTTCTCTGCTTTTTCACCAATCACGAAGGCTCGCCAAATAAATACGGTAAACAGTCCTATAACCGACACCACACCGACTAACCCTAACTCTTCTGCTATCACTGAAAATAGAAAATCGGTATGTGCCTCAGGTAAATAAAATAATTTTTGAATGCTACTGCCTAACCCCACACCCAACCATTCACCCTGACCAAAGGCTATCAACGCCTGAACCAATTGAAAACCCTTATCTAAAGGGTCCGCCCATGGATCAATAAAACTGGTAATTCGAGCCCAGCGATATTCCGAGAAATAACACAGTAATGCGGCCAAAGAAACCAAAAGAACGCCTAATATCATAAATTGCCACAATCGCGCCCCACCCAGAAACATCACCCCCATTGCTATCGTTAAAATCACGACTGCTGACCCAAAATCCGGCTCTAACAACAACAAAAAACAAGCCAGTGAAAACAGCATTAAAGGCTTTACAATGCCATAGGCAGAAACTTTAACAACCTCTTGATGCCGCGTCACATAACCTGCCATATAGATCACAGAAAACAGTTTAACTATTTCTGATACCTGAACCCTAAAACCAATCAATTGAATCCAACGGATACTCCCATTAACCTTTACACCCACCCCGGGTATCAAGACCATAACCAATAAAATCAACCCTAATAAAAAAAGCCATTGACCTGATTTTTCCCAAAATTCCATATTAATTGTCAAAATAAAGGCCCCAACCCCGAGTCCTAAACAGATATGTATCAATTGACGCAGAGGGTAGTGAAAGGGATTACTCACCATTTTATCGCCTAAATGAAGTGAGGCTGATGTCACCATCACAAAACCAATAATCAAAATGCTGATTGATGCTATTGCTAAAAATCCGTCATAATAAGTCCGTAACTCCGAAAGCGTTTCAAGGCCCTCTTGAATCAACTTCATGCTGCGACCCTTCTTACAGTCTGCACAAATATATTGCCACGCTCCTGATAATCTTTGAATTGGTCAAAACTTGCGCACGCAGGTGATAGCAATACTGTTTCGCCTGCCCTCGCAAACTCTTTTGCGACTAAAACAGCACCTTCTAATGTTTCTGAATTATAAATAGGGACACTATTTTGTAATGCTTCTTCAAGAATATCCGCATCACGGCCAAACAAAATTACCATTCGAACGTGTTGTTTAATTATTGCCGCCAATTCTGTTAAATCGGCACCTTTACAATCCCCCCCAGCGATTAAGATAACCTGTTCATCAAACGCCATTAATGCCGCAATACACGAAGAAGGATTTGTCGCTTTTGAATCATTAACCCAAATCACTTCATGCGCGGTAGAGACAATTTGCAACCGATGCGGCAAGCCTTGATAATGCATTAACCCGCTCACTATTGATTCGATCGGTAGACCAACCGTTATTGCCAATGCCATCGCAGCGAGCGCATTACTGGTATTGTGATCACCCACTAATAAAATCTTACTTCGCGCTATGACCGCTTTATTCCCATACACCAACCATTGCGAATGACTCTCCTCCTGAACGCTGAAGTCGGCTATCTTAGCAACACTAAATGTCAGTTGTTTTTGTTCAGAAGCAACCATTGCCAAGACTCTTCGATCATCTATATTGACAACACAGATCTTGGCGTGATCATAGATTTTGCGCTTTACTTTCGCATACGCCTCGATATCAGAATACCGATCCATATGATCACTGGCCACATTCAATACGACGGCTGCTTGTGGTTTGAGCGCCGTCACTCTTTCTAATTGAAAACTTGATAATTCAAGAATATACAACTCTATCTCATCCGCTAATAAATCAAGTGCTGGGACGCCTAAGTTTCCACCGGCAGCTACTTTTTTGCCTGCGCTCTCAGCCATTAATTCAACCATCGTTGTCACTGTGCTTTTTCCATTTGATCCGGTAATAGCAATCACCGGTGCGTCAACACAGTATGCAAATAAATCAATATCACTTACTAGTTTTACCCCCCTTGCCAAACACTGTGCAATACAAGGTTCGCGTAATGACACGCCTGGACTCACAAATAAATGGGTTACACCGATAAATTTAGAATCCGGGAAGCCCCCCGTGTAAATATCATAATCGGTAAATATTTCTTTTATTTGCGATAAATTTGGTGGTTGTTTACGACTATCAATTAATGAAAAATCCACTCCTATATTTTTTAAAAAACGTGCGACTGAAATGCCCGTAACACCCAGACCAACAATCAAAATAACTGCCAGTGAGGACTCAAGACCCATTTGCTTAAACACCCGTTGCTTCACAGTTTCTGGATTCATCATCTAAGTTTCAGTGTGGCTAATCCAATCAAAACTAAAATAACGGTAATAATCCAAAACCTGACAATCACTCTTGGTTCCGGCCAACCTTTGAGCTCAAAGTGATGATGAATAGGTGCCATCTTGAACACCCGTTTACCGGTCAACTTATAAGAAGCCACCTGAATAATGACCGACAATGTTTCCATTACAAAAACACCACCCATAATCATTAAGACAATTTCTTGGCGAACGATTATTGCTAGCATACCCAAAGCCGCACCTAAAGCCAAAGCACCGACATCGCCCATAAACACCATGGCTGGATAAGTGTTAAACCACAAAAAACCCAACCCAGCACCCATCAATGCCGTTGCAAAAATCACTGTCTCACCTGATTCCGGTATATAAGGTATTGCTAAATAATTGGCAAAATTTGCATGCCCGGACAAATATGCAAATATCGCCAAGCCCCCCGCTACCATCACTGCTGGAAGAATAGCTAAGCCATCTAATCCATCTGTTAAATTTACGGCATTACTGGTTCCAACGATGACAAAATAAGCCAGTAAAATATAGAACTCGCCCAAAGGAATAATGACTGTTTTAAAAAAGGGGACAATTAACTCGGTTTCTGCCGGGACCTGTGCTGAATAAAATAGAAAAGCTGCGGCTACAAACCCCACCACTGATTGCCCAAAATATTTCATGGATGCAGACAAACCGTCACTATTTCCCAACTTAAGTTTTTTATAATCATCGATAAAACCAATCAAACCAAAACTCAATGTGACAAACAACAAACTCCAAATATAACGATTTTCCAGATCCGCCCACAACAACGTACTCAAAGTAATAGCAACTAATATTAAAGCCCCGCCCATGGTCGGCGTCCCAGCTTTTACCAAATGTCCTTCAGGCCCACAATCTCGAATATTCTGTCCGATCTTATACTGTGTTAATTGGCGAATCATTATCGGACCCACAATAAAAGAAATAGCTAATGCTGTTAATGCGCCCAAAATAGCTCTAAGTGTTAAGTACTGGAACACTCTAAATGTTCCATCCAATGTCATTAAATAATCCGCTAGATATAACAACATAATCAGTTCCCGCCACCGTGCATTAAGGCATTAACTATATTTTCCATTTTCTGCATTCTTGAACCTTTCACTAAAATTGTTTCAGAACCGGTTAACTCTTTCTTTAAAGTGGTAATCATCGCTTCCTGAGTTTCAAAAAAAATAGCCCCTTTGCCAAAAGCATCAGTCGTACTCTTAGCATCGGGGCCGATCGCTAATAAGCGCATTGCTCCCATTGACTTGATTTGCCGCCCAACTTCAATATGTAATAACCGACTCTCTTCCCCTAATTCACCCATTGCTCCTAATACAACCCAAAAGTCCCCACCTATTTCTTTAAGCACAGTAAGCGCTGCCGTCAACGACGCTGGATTTGCATTATAGGTATCATTAATTAACACTCCCCCATTCGGCATGACATAAGGTTCCAGGCGGCCGGGTACCGGCTTAACTTTTTCCAACCCTTTTTGTATATATTGATACTCAACACCTAATGCTAAAGCAACAGCGCTTGCTGCCAATACATTCTTAATATTATGGTCCCCAACCAAACCGACCTTCACATCAAACAACTCTTGCTGGTACTTAATGGTGAATCGAGTCATAAATTGACCCTCACGTAACTGTGACTTAATTGCAATAGGGCTCACATCAGCCAACGCCGACAATCCAAATGAAATCACTCTTGAACTTCCTGCCCGCTCCACACAAAAATCAAAAAAAGCATCGTCTTTATTTAATACCGCAATACCTGCTTTACTTAAGGATTCCAACAATTCACACTTGGTTTTTGCAACGCCTTCCAAAGATTCAAACCCTTCCAAATGCGCCTCTGAAACATTAGTAATGACCCCGATATCCGGCTCAGCACATTGGCCTAAATAAGCAATTTCTTCAGGATGATTCGCCCCCATTTCTATCACTCCAAAATCATCCGATTTATTAAGTCGTAGTAATGTTAGCGGCACACCAATATCATTATTCAGATTCCCGATTGTCGCCAATGTTTGTCCGACTTCACCTAAAATAACGGCAATCATTTCTTTAACTGTTGTCTTGCCATTACTGCCTGTTACACCAATTATCTTTGCCTTGCTATTTTGCCTATTAGCGCGCCCTAACTTTGCTAGCGCCCCTTGCGTATTGGCAACAACAACTTGTGGTATATTCACTTTCTGAAGTGATTCACAAATAATGGCAGAAGCCTGTAACTCCTCTGCTTGTAAAACAAAATCGTGCCCATCAAACTGAGACCCTTTTATTGCCACATAACAATCGCCTGGCTTAAGTGTCCGAGTATCAATACTTATTGAATCAATTTTAATATTTCCATCGGCACACTCCCCCCCGACAACAGCACTCATTTGTTGGAGAGACATATTCAACATGACCTCTCCTCACTTGCAACCAATGCAGCAATTATTTTTCGATCACTCAACTCAATTCTTTCACCCTTTAACTCTTGATATTCTTCGTGCCCTTTTCCTGCAACCACGACACAATCGCCTTTTTTTGCTTTTTCAATGGCTGTTCGTATCGCTCTACGACGGTCATAAATGACCTCTATTTTAGAGTCATCACACAACGACACGATATCCCTAACAATTTTCTGTTCAGATTCTGACCGGGGATTATCATTCGTAACAATCACATGATCTGAAAATTGCTCAGCAATAACCCCCATCTGGCTTCGCTTGCCCACATCTCTATCACCACCACAACCAAATACTAACCAGATAACACCCTCACAGTGCTGCCTTACCATCACTAATAATTTTTCTAATGCATCCGGCGTATGTGCGTAATCAACAACAACCGCCGGCAAAGCCTTTTTGCTTTTAAACAGTTCCATACGACCTGCAATCGGTTGAATTTTTTGCACCCGAACACACGCCTCCCTGAGCGAATAACCAAGCGCTAATAATGCAGCCATGACCATCGCTACATTTTCCACATTAACTTCGCCATAAAGTGGAATCGTAACGCCTTGACGATCACTCTGATACTCTACATCAAAGCACAAACCACCCTCAAAACACGTAACAGCACTGATATCTAAAACATTAACTCCATCGCGTTTCTTACCGTCAAAACTCACCCCCCAGATCCTGACATTTTCCGGAATAGTGGCTAAAATTTGTTCTAGAAAATTACCACTAAAATTTACCACAGCAAAGCGAACTTCAGGCACCGTCAACAAAGCTAACTTAGCTGCCACATAGTTATCCATACACCCGTGATAATCTAAATGATCGCGGGTTATATTCGTGATCATAACCCCATCAAAACTGACGCCAGCCACCCGCTTTTGTTGTAAGCCATGCGATGAAACTTCCATCGCAACATAACGCACGCCCCAGCCCTGTAACTGGGCCAAAATTCTTTGCAACTCAACGGCATCAGGCGTTGTATTTTTAGTCACCGCCAAACTTTTCCCAGTACCCCAACCCAATGTTCCTATTGAGCTACTGTACGGTAGACATTGCTGCAAGAATTGCACACACGAAGTTTTTCCATTCGTCCCTGTCACACCAATCACACAGTACTTACTCGATGGTTTACCATAAAAACGTGCCGCAATAGCACCCATTTTCTCACTTAATTGCGGTATCTCAATAAGTACTTCTGACGCAATGGATTTATCACAGAAGCCGACTGTATCCAGAGGGTCATAAACAATAGCAATAGCGCCTTTATTAAAGGCATCTACCGCAAAGTTCAATCCATGGCTATTGGCCCCCGATACTGCAAAAAACAAATCTCCAGCCATAACGTCTCGACTGTCTAATGACAACCCAGTAACCTGTCGATCAAACGTTATTAACGCCAAACCAACCAACAAATCTGACAACCAAATACCAAATGCTTCTTTGCGATTCGCCATCATGGTTTATAACCTTGAGATGCTAACACCAGTGGCTTCTTTTGATCCTGATAAAAAGAAGGGTCCACACCCAAAATACGCATACTTCGGCTCATCACCTTCGAAAACACCGGCCCCGCAACAACACCTCCATAATAATCACCGGCCGTTGGCTCATCAATTAATACCGCCATGACTAAACGTGGATCTTGCGCTGGAATAATCCCGACAAAAAGCGATAAATATTGCTCGTTAGAATAGCTACCATTGATAATCTTTTTAACTGTTCCTGTCTTACCTGCAACTGAATAGCCCGCAACTCGTGCCTTATAAGCAGTGCCATCCTTTTCTACGACATGCTCCAACATGGCTCGAATATTACTTGCTGTTTTGGGTGTAAATACGCGTTGTGAATCTTGGTCATAGTCTCGCTTTAAAAGCGTCACAGAATGTAACAAGCCATCATCTGCTAACGCAGTATAAGCTCTTGCCAATTGTATAACTGACATAGAAACACCGTACCCAAAAGATAGCGTCGCTTGTTCAAAGTCATTCATATACTGATAATCAATCAAGGTCCCACTCGCCTCGCCTGGAAATCCCACTCCGGCAGATTGCCCCATTCCTAAGCGATTATAAAAACCCCACATCGCTTCTGCTGGCATTTCATTAGCAATCTTACTAACCGCAACATTGCTGGACTTTTTTAGAATATCTGTTAACCCAAGAACACCATAATTACGAAAATCACGCACGACATTTCTGCCAATACGATAATAACCCGGTGATGTATCCACGACATCATTAGCGCTGACATAACCCCCATCCAATGCACTCGCAATCAAGAATGGCTTTACTGTTGATCCCGGCTCAAAAACATCTGTCATTGCACGATTACGATAGCGGTATCCTTGTAAGTCACCTCTATCATTGGGATTAAAACTTGGCTGATTAACTACAGCTAAAACCTCTCCGGTTTTAGCATCTAACATTACTAAAGACCCTGAACTGGCTTGGTGTGATTTAACGGCTGCTTTAAGCTCCCGGTATGCTAAATATTGAAGACGACTATCTATGCTTATTTGCAGGTCTCTTCCTGGAACCGGACTGCTTATTTCTTCGATATCCGCAATGACATTTTTCTTACCATCGCGCATGACTCGTTTTTTACCCGGCACCCCTCTCAACACTTTTTCAAAGGCTAATTCAAGCCCCTCTTGACCAATATCATCGATATCAGTAAAACCCAATAGATGACCTGTTATTTCACCTGAGGGATAAAACCGTTTAAATTCCCGGTCTAAATGCACCCCGGTTATCTTCAAAGCTTTTACTTGCGCAGCGACAACGGGGCTGACATGCCTTTTTAAGTAAACAAAATGTTTATCCGTATTTTTCTCAATAATTTTTGTAAACTTTCCCTGAGGTAACTTAAGAAGGCTTTCAAGAGCGGTAATGTGTTGTGAAGCAACATCACTAACTTGCTTTGGGTTTACCCATACAGATTTCACAGGCGTGCTTATCGCAAGTGGCTCACCATTTCTATCAACAATTTTTCCTCTATACGCTGAAACATTCACATCAACAATATGCCTAATATCACCCTGATGCTTTAAAAAATCTTTTTCTAACACCTGAAGGGAAATTGCTTTGCCAAGCAGTATTAACATCCCACAAAACATGACCCCACAAAGAATCTGTCGCCGTTGTGTTGATCCTGTTAAACGCTCTGTTTTTTGATAGCTTGAAATCATTACTGTTTTATATAGATAATCTCATTATATTTTGGCGTCACAAGATTCAACCTTGAATGCGCCTGATCTTCAATACGACTGTGTTCTGATAATGTCATTAATTCTAATTGCAACTGTCCCCACTCTGTTTCATACCGGTCCAGACTGACTTTAAGCCGCTGCATTTCAATAAATAACGTTCTCGCCTGATATTGGCTATAAACCACACTCACTGATGACCCTAAAAACACAACAACCAACAAAATCCTTCTTAAAATCATGCGCTCACCCTAACCGCTCAGCTATACGTAATACCGCACTTCTTGACCGAGGATTCTGCATCACTTCGACATCACTCGCCTTAATGGCTTTACTGACTTTCTTAAACGTTATTTGACTGCTGTCATCCTCTACAGGTCCTCGTGACAAAGACGTATATTTGCCTCGAGACTGATCACGGATAAAGCGCTTTACAATTCTATCCTCCAACGAATGAAATGACATAACCATTAAAATGCCACCCGGTTTCAACACATCAATTGATTGCTGAAGCGCCTGCTTTAACTGCTCTAACTCCTGATTTATTTCGATCCTGATTGCTTGAAAACTACGTGTAGCTGGGTGTTTATGTTTTTCCCTAACGGGAATAACCGTCTCAATCAAATTAGCTAATTGCCGGGTTGTCCGCAACGGCTCAACAGTCCGCTCCTTAATAATCGCTGTTGCGATCCTTCGTGCAAACCGCTCTTCACCATAACCCCTTAGCACAGCAATCAAGGTCTTTTCATCAACGGCTGCCAACCACTCTGCTGCACTAACCCCCACACTCGTATCCATACGCATATCCAAAGGGCCATCCCTCATAAAACTAAACCCACGAGAAGAGTCATCCAACTGTGGAGATGACACACCGAGGTCTAACAAAATTCCGTCAATCTGTCGCTCCCAGCCTTGCGCGGAAACTGATTGCCCCAACAATGAAAAGCCCTGATGATGCAAACTAAAACGATGATCTAACAATAACTGTTGTGCATTATCCGAAGCGATTGCCATCGGATCTCTATCCAGCGCAAGTAACCCCCCGTTGTCACCTAACGCTGCTAAAATGCACTGACTGTGCCCACCCCGACCAAAAGTACAATCTACATATTTACCATCCTTCTTAATGTTAAGGCCCTGTATACACTCCTCAAGCATTACCGGTAAATGTTCAACCACACCAACACCCGCCCTTAAAAATTAAAAAGAAATTGCTGCCAGTTCTTCGGTGGCATTATCCTCATCACTTAACAACCATTCACTTTCCTTAGCTGTCCAAATCGACTCATTCCAAATTTCAAATTTATTTAATTGCCCTAACAGAACAACTTGCTTTTCTAATTTGGCAAAACTTCTTAAATTCTCAGATAACAAAAGTCGCCCCTGACCATCCATTTCACACTCAGTCGCATAACCAATTACAAAGCGCCTCAATCTTCCAGCCATTTTATTTAATGTCGGTAATTTACTGATTTTTTCTTCCAAAGACTCCCATTCAGGGAGAGGATAAAGCCATAAGCATCCCGCTTCACCCGAACCTGTTTCATCGACAGCAACCGTAACAACCAGCTGGCCTGAACAACAATCAGAAAGTTCTGCACGATAACGCGTTGGGATCGCTAATCGCCCCTTTGCATCCATACTGACTGAACTAACACCTCGAAACAAAAATCACCCCAAATCATCCAAAAAAAACCACTATTAACCACTTCTACCCACTTTATGGGAACTATAGGGTTCTCATTTGAGATAGTCAAGCCTGTTAATAGGTTTTTTTCCTTTGGTGACAATGACTTAGACGAATTATCGCCACAACCATTTTAAAATACGCCCAAGGGTATTTTAAAAATATATATATTTCATTGAATTAGGAGAATATACTAATGTTAAATAGAGAATAGACCCTTGAAACTCATTGAAAATAAATAATTCACCGGGGCCTTAAAGCGTTAATTTTTCAATGATGCGCTTAGGAAAAACGCAAGACACACACCTCTGGATAGAGGTGTAATTAAAAAGAGCCGGCCTATAAGCCGGGTTCTGTCGAGAACAGCCATTCATCTAGGCAACAAGTCGCCTCGTTGCTCAAGCAATCTACCCAAGAATCATGCGGGCCGCATGTCTGGCAATAGCCAATATTCTTCTATTTGATCTTGCTCCGGGATGGGGTTTACCCTGCCATCGCTGTTACCAGCAATGCGGTGCGCTCTTACCGCACCATTTCACCCTTACCTCATGTAAACATAAGGCGGTATATTTTCTGCGGCACTTTCCGTAGACTTGCGTCCCCCAGGCGTTACCTGGCACCCTGCCCTTTGGAGCCCGGACTTTCCTCTACCTCCTTAAATTAAAGAAATAGCGGCTGCTCAGCCGGCTCAACTTGTAACTATATCATAATTAATTCTTATTTTTACCCCCTAAAAGCCTCGCCATAGAGAAAATAATTACTCGCTCTTTGCCTGTGTAATCCGCAAAGCCTCACGGTACAGTAATTTCTTGCTACCTGCTGTTATCTCTACTGCCAAAGCCACTGCTTCTTTCACCGTTTGTTTTTTCAACAAAATAGTCAGAATCCGCAACTGCTCAGCCGATATTTCACTGACCTTCTTTACAGTACAACTTTCAACAATGACGACAAATTCACCTTTACGCATATTTTTATCATCTTCAACTAAACTTAACACCTCATGAATCGGTGCGTAAATAATAGTTTCATAAACTTTAGTCATTTCTCGCGCTATCGCTATTTTTCTCTCAGCCGGGAAAATAGCGGCTAAATCGTGCAAGCAAGCTAAAATACGATGGCTTGACTCATAAAAAACCCAAGTAGTACTATCATTCAATTTTTCAGTAAATAACGCTCTTCGAGACGACGAAGTCCGCCCTAAAAAACCTTCAAAACTAAAACGACTCACGGCCACACCGGAAGCCGACAATGCCGCCACCAAAGCACAAGCCCCCGGGACAGGCGACACAACAACACCCGCCTCTTTAGCCAACCGCACGAGCGGTAAACCAGGGTCACTAATCAATGGCGTACCAGCATCAGAAATAAGCGCAATACTTCCCCCTGAGATTAATTGCTTAACCAACTCAGGCGCCTTAAATTCTTCATTATGATCATGTACGGAAATCAGTTTATTCTGTATTCCATAATGTTGCATCAACAACCGAGCGCGTCGCGTATCCTCCGCAGCAATACAATCGACTGAACGCAATACCTCAACAGCCCGGTAACTAAAATCTGCCAAATTACCTATTGGTGTCGCAACAATATATAGTCTATTATCCAAGTTAGCCACTCAACCCTCTTTTAATCCAAACATCCAATGAAATACCTCACCCTCTATTTTTTTACTGCATTGCTTATCAGCCTGATAACCGGTTGCAGCAAAAACATACACAAAAACGACTTAACCACCCAGAAAGCCGAAACCGCAGAACACTTAGTTAACCACGGCCAATTCGAGGCGGCTGCAAAAATCTATCAAAAATTAGCGGATAAAAGAAGCGCTCTACAAGACCTTTTCCGTTTTAAAACAATTAACGCTTTAGTTAAATCAAACGACTTTTCAACCACCTTAATTTACGCAAAAAACATCAACCCAGAACATCTTAATCAAGACCAACGCTTATATCTTAATTTTCTTTTTGCACAAATAAATTTACATTATCATGCGGCCGAAAAAGCACTCAAACAACTTGCACGGCTATCGCCCCAACAACTTACCCCTGAAGACCGAATAACCTACCAACACTGCTTAGCACAGGGTTATACCCTCACGGGCCAAGTAGCCAAAAGCATACACGCCCAACTTGGGCTCATTCCACTGCTCTCGGCAACTAACCAACAACAAACCCTTTCTATTATCTTGGCAACCCTGCAACACCTCCCCCTTGAAAAACTAGATCTTCTCGAATCAAGTAATCTTGGCGACTGGGTCTCACTCACTAAACTATTACGTAAAACTATTCGACGCACACCTAGTTCAGAACAAGAAATCACACGCTGGTTAGAACAACACCCTCAACTCCCTATCACCCATGAGCTGCTTAATACCTACTTAAACCATGGCAAAAGCCCTATACCCCCAGCACATTCGATCGCATTAATACTACCCAATAGCGGCCCACACAGCCAACAAGCAAATGCCATCAAAGAAGGGTTCCTCGCCGCCTACTATCATAACAACACCGCGGACCGACCCGCTATACAGTTTTACGACAGCACAGAAAACGACTCCAAACAACTTTACCAACACGCTGTTAATGACGGCGCAGACCTAATTATTGGCCCTCTGGAAAAACAAAACATTTTACAACTCGCCAACATAAAAACATTAAAAATTCCCGTTTTGGCACTTAATCAAATTGATAATCTCGCCAAGAAAAACCTCTACCAATTAAGCCTCTCTCCGGTAGATGATATTTTTCAATTAACCATGAAGGCCACTCAACAAGGTCACAACCGCATATTGTTGTTACATCCGGATACCGCTACCGGGAACAGACTCGGGCACTATTTAGAATATTTCTGGCCTAAACAAGGACGACTTATTATTGATAACCAAGCCTATTCCCCTGACAAAAATGACTTTTCTACCCCCATACAACGCCTACTCAACCTTAACGAAAGCAACTCGCGCATAAAAAAACTTAAAACCTTTATACCTGACTTAAAGGCGATAGCCAGAAGACGACTGGATATCGATGCCATTTTTCTCATCGGACAACCGCGCTCTGCACGGTTATTAAAACCCCAATTACAGTTCCACCGAGCCGAAGAGCTACCGGTTTACGCGACATCACAAATCTACTCTGGCCTACCTAACCCACTGCAAGACAGTGATCTGGATGCAATCACTTTCTGCGATATTCCCTGGCTGTTCAAGCAAACTTATTCTGGCCCCTTAAGCCTTGAAAACTTAAAACCCTCGTGGCAACAATTCCCACAATCTTATCTTCGACTCATCGCCTTAGGAATTGATGCTCACCAACTCATTCCACATTTAAATAATCTACAAAACATTCTTTTCAGAGGCGCAACGGGTCATTTACTCTTGGCCAAAAACAATCACATCAGTCGCCAACTGGTCTGTGCAAAATTCAAGGCCGGCAAGCCCAAACTATTAGGCTTTACCCCCCATCAAGCGTTGTACCCATCTGGCAACAATTTCAACCCACCATGACCCAAGGAACACCTCCAAAAAATATATCATCGGGCGCTGTTGCCGAAGAAATTGCCCATAATTTCCTAATGACAAGAGGACTATCTCCTCTCGACCGAAATTACCGCACTCACTTTGGCGAAATAGATTTAATTATGAAAGACAATAAAACATTAGTTTTCATTGAAGTCCGTTATCGTTCGTATGATCACTTCGGCTCAGCGGCTGAAAGTATCACCAAAAAAAAACAAAACCGTATCATTCAAACCGCACAACATTTTATAATGTCACATCAAGTAACCGAAGCCATCAGGTTTGATGTCGTCGCAGTAGCACCCGACACATCAAAAAAAATGACCTGCAACTGGATAAAAAATGTTTTTCAAGACTGTTTATAAAACCTAATGCCAATGCAAGATCGTATCAATCAACACTTTAATGCCAGTATCGAAACAAAACAAGCCGCAGCCGCTTTACTGGGTCCCGACATCAGTACCGCAGCACAACTACTGGTCACAGCCTTACTCGAAGGCAAAAAAATATTAACGTGCGGCAATGGCGGCTCAGCCGCCGATGCCCAGCATTTCTCCTCTGAATTACTAAATCGTTTTGAACGAGAGCGTCCACCATTACCTGCTATCGCACTGACAACGGACAGCTCAACACTCACATCTATTGCCAATGATTATCATTACAATCAGGTTTTTGCAAAACAACTCCGGGCTTTAGGTCAGTCAGGCGATATACTGGTCGCCTACACGACCAGTGGTAATTCTGAATCGATAATTTATGCTATTAATGCCGCACATGACAAAAAAATTACCACCATTGCATTAACCGGAAAAGAAGGGGGCGCAGTTTCTGACTTACTACTTGCCAGTGACATTGAAATCAGGGTTCCGTCACAATCAACAGCCCGCATTCAAGAAACCCATTTACTAATCACACACTGCCTCTGTGATCTGATCGACCATCAATTATTCGGTGACTAAAATAATGACCATATTTCGAATTTACCTACTCTGTACCCTCAGCCTATTAACCGGCTGTAGCCAATTGGGCACGTTTGCATCAGAGATCTCTGGACTTTCTCTACTCCACGACCGACGGCACAGTGACACTGTCATAAATGATGAGATTATTGAACAAAGAGCCATGATGGATTTATTAAGCAATGAACCCCTCTTTGTTCATACTCACATTAATGTCACTACTTATAACGGCGCCATTCTTGTCACCGGCGAAACACCAACGCTCAACTTACATAAAAAAGTTATTGCAATTTTACGGATCATCCCCGGTGTTAAATTTGTTCACGATCATCTCAGAACAACGCAGCCCAGTTCATTTTACGCACGCAATCGAGACACTTTTATTACTGCTAAAGTCAAATCCGACCTAGCCAACATCAACTATATTCCTGGTTTTGATGCGACCCGTGTAAAGGTTATCACTGAAAATGCTACTGTTTATCTAATGGGCTTAGTCCGAAAATCCGAAGCTAAAGCCGTAATTAACCGAGCCAATAAGGTATCAGGGGTCAATGAAGTTATTCAAGCATTTGAATATATAGATTAATCTATAAAAAATTATGCTTAGCACACTTAGCTATCAACAACAGCTATACGCATTGAAAGATCAATCGCCGAAATGTGTTTTGTTAATGCACCTACTGAAATAAAATCAACACCCGTCCGTGCGATGGTATAAAGGGTCTCCAACGTAACATCACCCGACGCTTCCAATGGTATTCGACCCGCCACCCATGCTACTGCCTCACGCATCTCCTCAAGAGAGAAGTTATCCAGCATAATCCGGTCTGGACGCGCTGCTACGGCTTCTCTCAATTCACCCTGATTTTCCACTTCCACTTCAACAACAACCGAACTAATTAACCGAGCCCTAGATACCGCAGCTGAAATCGATCCTGCCGCAATAATATGATTCTCTTTAATTAAGATTCCATCATACAAACCCACTCGATGATTCAAACAGCCCCCACACTTTACGGCATATTTTTGTGCTAACCGAAGCCCTGGCAAGGTCTTACGCGTATCAAGAATCTGACAATCTGTCCCGACGACCGCACGGGAATATTGCCAAGATTCAGTAGCCACCGCAGATAATGTCTGCAATATATTAAGC
>MPSY01000107.1 GCA_001901525.1 Methylococcales bacterium OPU3_GD_OMZ
GGGTCTTTATCCTTGGATATTGCTTTAGGATGTGGTGGCCTGCCACGTGGACGGGTTGTTGAAATTTATGGTCCTGAATCTTCCGGTAAAACAACGATGACTCTGGAAGTCATTGCGCAAATGCAAAAGTTGGGTGGATCTGCAGCTTTTATTGACGCTGAGCATGCTTTGGATCCCCTTTATGCGGAAAAAATTGGTGTTAATGTTGATGAATTATTAGTCTCCCAACCCGATACCGGAGAGCAGGCCTTAGAAATTACGGATATGCTGGTCCGCTCTGGTGCTGTCGACATGGTGGTTATCGATTCTGTTGCGGCATTAACACCGAAGGCAGAGATTGAAGGTGACATGGGTGATTCGCATATGGGTCTTCAGGCTCGGTTAATGTCTCAAGCATTGAGAAAGTTAACGGCCAACATTAAACGATCGAACACCCTGGTTATTTTTATTAACCAAATTCGTATGAAAATTGGTGTTATGTTTGGTAATCCTGAGACCACGACCGGCGGTAATGCTTTAAAGTTTTATGCTTCTGTGCGCTTAGATATTCGTCGCATTGGCGCCATAAAAAAAGGCGATGAAATAGTGGGTAATGATACGCGGGTCAAGGTTGTTAAAAATAAAGTTGCACCCCCATTTAAGCAAGCAGAGTTTGAAATATTATATGGTCAGGGCGTATCCTTTTTAGGCGAGCTGATTGATTTAGGTGTGAAATATGGATTCGTGGGTAAAGCGGGGTCATGGTATAGCTGTAATGGTAAAAAAATTGGCCAGGGTAAAGAAAATGCACGTGCTTATTTAAAAGAGAATGTGGCCGTTGCCATGGAATTAGAGCAGAAGATCAGAGCGGAAGCCTTTGGCATTAAAGAAGACGTTACAGAGTCAAGTTGATGCGCTTTTACTGAGTTTACGAGTAGGGATTGGTCAGTATGCTTAACGCAGATGATCAACTGGAAATTAAACGGTTTTGTTTTCAGTATTTAGCGCGGCGTGAGCATAGTCAGTTAGAATTACGTCAGAAACTATCTCGTAAAGGCTTTGAAGGTTTACACATAAGCGCGGTTTTAGATGACTTAATCATGAATGATTGGCAAAGTGACCAACGCTTTGCAGAAAGTTTTTTTAGGCAATGTTTAGCGAGAGGGCTGGGTCCTTTACGAATTGCGTATGAGTTAAGGCAGCGCGGTATTACTGATGAACAAACAGTAATGGATGAGGGTCAAGTTGATTGGGAAAAACAGTTAGCAGGTGTTTATCAAAAGAAATTTGGCGATAATATTTTTTTAACGGCTCGGGAATGGGTAAAAAGATTACGTTTTTTGCAGTACCGAGGTTTTAGTTCAGAGATGATTCAGGGCTTGTCTAAAGGTTTAGGTCTAGTAATTAAATGATCTTTTCTGGGTAGTGGTTGAGTCTGGTTGGGTGTGTGAGAACAGTCATTATCGGTAGTAACCGGTGGTAATTTGAATAGAGAAAATTTTTATTTTTCAATTAGATAAAAGTATTTTGAGCTTATGAAAACCATGTCGACAGAACAGTTACGCACTGTTTTTTTACAATATTTCGAGGCTAATGACCATGTCATTCAGCCTAGTAGTACGCTGGTGCCGGGCGATGATCCTACGCTATTGTTTACCAATGCAGGAATGGTTCCATTTAAGGACGTTTTTTTAGGGCGAGAAAATATTGGCTTTAAACGCGCGACATCAAGTCAACGGTGTGTTCGAGCCGGGGGTAAACATAATGATCTTGAAAACGTAGGGTATACCGCACGGCACCATACTTTTTTTGAAATGTTGGGTAATTTTAGTTTTGGCGATTATTTTAAAAAAGAAGCGATCCATTTTGCCTGGGATTTTTTGACAAATAAACTTGAAATACCGAGTGAGAAGTTATGGGTTACTGTTTTTGATGAAGATACGGAAGCTGAAAACATTTGGTTGAATGAGATAGGTATTGATTCGGGTCGTTTTTCGCGTATAGGGGCTAAAGATAATTTTTGGTCAATGGGCGAAATCGGGCCGTGTGGTCCTTGTAGTGAAATATTTTATGACCACGGTGAAGATGTTCAAGGGGGGCCGCCGGGCTCGCCTGATGAAGAAGGCGATCGGTATATTGAAATATGGAATTTAGTTTTCATGCAATATAATCGTTCGGCTGATGGGACCTTGACGGAGTTACCGAGCCCTTCTGTTGATACGGGCATGGGCTTAGAAAGAATTGCTGCGGTTCTTCAGGGGGTGCACAATAATTATGAGATTGATCTGTTTCAGAATTTATTAACGGCTGCAGCGAAGGTGACCGGCTTTTCAGATACAAGCCACAGTTCATTGCGCGTGATTGTTGATCATATTCGTTCTTGTGCCTTTTTAATCGTTGATGGCGTTATGCCTTCTAACGAAGGGCGCGGCTATGTCTTACGTCGAATCATTCGTCGCGCTATTCGACACGGTTACCGACTGGGTGTTCAGGATTTATTTTTCTACCAATTAGTACAGTCGTTGGTTGAGCAGATGGGTTCAGTGTACCCTGAGCTCACAGCGAATCAAGAACAAGTTGAGCGGGTATTGGAGAAAGAGGAACAACGTTTTTCAGAAACATTGCAAAAAGGAATGACCGTCTTAGAGGCCTGTGTTGGAAAATTAGACGGTCTGGTGATCCCTGGGAATACTGTCTTTTTACTTTATGATACGTATGGCTTTCCAGTTGATTTGACGGCAGATTTTGCCCGCGAAAACAATTTAAAGATTGATCAGGAAGGTTTTGAGAAAGAAATGGAGAGCCAGCGTGAAAGAGCGCGCGCTGCCAGTAATTTTGGTGCAGATCATGATAAAAACATTGCCATTACTGTGGAAACGGAGTTTGTCGGTTATCAGCAATTAAAGAGCCAAGCCGTACTATTAGGGCTGTTTTCCGAAGGCAATGCTGTTGAACGTTTAGCTGAGGGTGAGGAAGGTGTTTTAGTACTGGATTCAACGCCTTTTTATGCTGAGTCAGGCGGTCAGGTTGGTGATGTTGGGATGATTACTTTTGAGGGTAATCAATTTGAAGTATTTGATACCCAAAAGCAAAGCAGTAATACGTTTTTGCATAAAGGGAAAGTAATTTCTGGCGCGTTGGTACAGGGGCAGTCTTATGAGGCTTCGGTTGATTGTGTTGCGCGGCAATTAATTATTTTAAATCATTCGGCGACGCATTTATTACATGCGGCATTAAGAGAAGTCCTAGGCGAGCACGTGATACAAAAAGGCTCATTGGTCAATTCTTCAAGGTTGCGGTTTGATTTTTCACATTTTGAGCCGATTGGGTTTGAAGAGTTGGCGCAAATTGAACAGTTAGTCAATCTTCAGATTAGAAAGAATGGTGCTGTGTCGGTCGATTTGATGACTAAAGATGAGGCTGTTAAGGCAGGAGCTATGGCGTTGTTTGGTGAGAAATACGGTGCTAAAGTTCGAGTCTTGAAAATTGGTGATTTCTCAATAGAATTGTGCGGCGGCACGCATGTCGATCGTGCCGGTGATATTGGTTGCTTCAAGATTGTGAGTGAAACCGGTGTTGCTGCAGGGGTTCGGCGTATTGAGGCGGTGACGGGTGAAGCGGCACTGAATTGGTGTGAAGTAAGAAATAAGGCGTTAGGAGGTATTGCTGAAGTTGTTAAGAGCACGCCAGAACAGGCATTAGCTAAAGTGGGTCAATTAATTGAGAAAAACAAGCAGTTAGAAAAAGAGTTAGAAAAATTAAAGCTTAAATTAGTGCAATCATCACAAAGCGAATTAAGTACCCAAGCGGTTAAAATAGAGGATCTTAATGTTTTAGCGGTGCAATTAGATGATGTCGATGGCAAAGGCATGCGTGATGTTTTAGATCAACTGAAAAATAAGCTAGGTAGTGCAGCGATTATTTTGGCAGTCGTTAATGGCGGTAAAGTGAGCCTAATAGCCGGTGTGAGTAAAGATCAGACTGGGCGCATTAAAGCCGGTGATCTCGTGAACTTTGTCGCGGCTCAAGTGGGTGGAAAAGGGGGTGGAAGACCCGAGATGGCTCAGGCGGGAGGCAATGACCCTGCAGGGCTTGAAAAAGCATTAGCCGATGTTCCGGAATGGATTCGAAGTCAAATCAGCAGTTAACGGTGAGTTAAAAAAAGTATGGCGAGATATGTTTTTAAATTTGGTGGTACCTCGGTGGGTAGCGCGGAACGAATTAAGGTGGTTGCTGAAAAAGTAAAACAGGCACATTCTGAGGGTCACGAAATTATAGTCGTTGTTTCAGCTATGAGCGGTGAAACAAATCGGCTCACTGCTTTGGCAGGTGATTTGTTAGTAAACCCCAATCCTCGGGAAATGGATGTGTTGTTATCAACAGGAGAGCAAGTTACTATTGCTCTATTGAGTATGGCGCTGGATGCTTTAGGGTGCCTCGCGGAGTCATTTACTGGCGGACAGGTTGAGATTTTGACTGATTCTGTGCACAGTAAAGCAAGAATTAAAGACATAGGTGTATCTGCAATTCAACAGTGTTTGGCAAGTGGAAAAGTTGCTGTTGTTGCCGGTTTCCAGGGTGTTAATGAGCAGGGGCATATTACCACCTTAGGACGGGGCGGTTCTGATACTACAGCCGTTGCTTTAGCGGCAAAATTAAAAGCAAGTGAATGCCATATTTATACCGATGTGGATGGTGTTTATACCACAGATCCCCGTGTTGAACCGACCGCACGAAAAATGAATTCGGTCACTTTTGAAGAAATGCTTGAAATGGCTAGTTTAGGTTCAAAAGTTTTGCAAATCAGAGCGGTTGAATTTGCAGGAAAATATAATGTGCCTTTAAGAGTATTGTCTACTTTTTCTGAAGGCAGTGGTACGTTAATAACTTATGAGGATGATGGCATGGAGCGGGCGTTAATTTCCGGTATTGCATTTAATCGTGATGAGGCTAAGTTGACAATTAATGGTGTTCCGGATCTACCCGGCGTCGCGTCAAAAATAGTCGGCCCGATAGCGGCCAATAATATTGAAATTGATATGATCATTCAGAACATTGCAGATGATGAGACTACCGATTTTACTTTTACAGTTCACCGTAATGACTACGTCAAGGCGTTGGCTATTTTGGAGGAGATTAAAGTCTCGTTGTCTGCTAAGAAAGTGAGCGGGGATGATACGATTGTAAAGGTCTCGTTGGTCGGTGTAGGGATGCGGTCTCATTCGGGTATTGCGAGCAAGATGTTTGAGGTATTGGCGGCAGAAGGGATTAACATTAAAATGATTTCGACATCAGAAATTAAGATTTCGGTCGTCATGGATGAGAAATATCTTGAATTAGCTGTTCGAGCTTTGCATAAGTCTTTTGATTTAGCCGAGGAACCTACGCTTTGATGATTTCTTTTCTTATCAAAAGATGATAGAATTTTCCGTCTTAGTGATGGTAGGTACTTAGGAGGGAAAACCGTGTTAATATTGACTCGCCGTGTTGGGGAGACATTGATGATAGGTGATGAAGTCAAGGTTACTGTCTTAGGTGTTAAGGGAAATCAAGTTAGAATTGGTGTGGATGCGCCAAGAGATGTGACGGTTCATAGAGAAGAGATTTATGACCGCATTAAGAAAGAGAAAGAACAAGAAATCCCGGAATAAATACAAATATTGAATTGGAGAGATGGCCGAGTGGCTGAAGGCGCTCCCCTGCTAAGGGAGTATGGGTTTTAAAGCCCATCGAGGGTTCGAATCCCTCTCTCTCCGCCAT
>MPSY01000223.1 GCA_001901525.1 Methylococcales bacterium OPU3_GD_OMZ
GACTAATGGTTATTCTTTACCCTGAGTGTTTATGGAGTGGTCAGCTTTCTTTTTATCGTTATGTTTATCATTGATTTCCGTGACGATTTTACTTGTTTTGGGTTTGTTGATTGCGCGTTCTTTGGCGTGGAAGCGTTTTGTGGGGAAAGGTGTTATTGAAGCATTAATTACTTTACCCTTAGTATTACCACCCACGGTTTTAGGTTACTTTTTTCTTCGTTTTCTGGGCCGAGAATCTATGTTGGGTGATTGGTTTGAGTCGTGGTTTCATGAACCCTTAGTTTTTTCATTTACGGGATTGGTCTTAGCATCGGTGATTTATAGTTTGCCCTTTGCGGTTCAACCCATGTTACGTTCTTTTGAGTCAATACCTCAGTCGATTCGTGAAGCTGCTTGGTGTTGTGGACTTAGTCATTGGCAAACCTTTTGGCGAATTGAATTACCTTTGGCAATGAAAGGTGTGCTAACGGGTTGTGTGTTGAGTTTTGCTCATACGATGGGTGAATTTGGTGTCGTGTTAATGGTGGGTGGGAATATACCCGGAGAAACAAGAACTATTTCAATAGCGTTATTCGACAAGGTTCAGACTTTTGATGAAGGCGCTGCCGATAGTATGGCGTTGTTTATGTTGTTATTTTCATTAGTGTTACTTATTTTGATCAATTTAGTGGGTGATAAACACCTTCAGGGCTTGAAATAATGTGCTGTGTTGAATTTATTTTTCAAAGACAGGTAGTCTGATAATGGCATTAGTGGTTGCTATTCAGCAGTGCGAGCCAATTAATATTGATGTTGAGCTTTCTTGTAAGGCGGGTGATGTCTTAGCGATTGTTGGACCCTCAGGGAGTGGTAAAACAACATTGTTAAGATGTATTGCTGGATTACATAAACCGCAAAATGGATTTATTTCTTTTGCGGGAAAACTCTGGTTTGATGCCGAAAAAAAGTTTTATGTAGTGCCACAACAGCGACAGGTTGGTTTTGTTTTTCAAGATTTTGCTTTATTTCCCCATTTGACTGTTCTGGATAACATTCAATTGGCAATGCCGGTCAGCAGTAAAGTTGGAGCGCATCAGTTATTGGCCAGAGTACACCTAACGGGGTTGGAAAATCGTAAACCTGAAACGCTTTCAGGTGGACAGAAGCAACGGGTTGCACTGGCAAGAGCGTTAGCAATAGAGCCTCAGATTTTATT
>MPSY01000009.1 GCA_001901525.1 Methylococcales bacterium OPU3_GD_OMZ
ACGCTGTCACTAAAGTTTCTATGGGCATCAGCTAATGCTTGTGCAGAACCAAATATTTCTCTAAGTTCATTCAGTTCATTTTGAGGGTTAGTTTGGGTGCTTTTTTCTGCTTGATTGGACAGTGTGGTCAGGTTTAATTTGAATTGAATTAGTCTGATGTAGGCCAAATAGATTGCAGCACGTCTAGGGTCCCAAGAAACAAATCCGATCATGTTTTTGCCGCTCATATCAACAACACAACTCGTGATTTCTTCAGGGTCAAGTTTATAATCAATTAGGTCTTGATCGGTTTTCATCAATTTAAGGACGTGTTCTTGGTATTGGTTTTTTTCATCAGTACAGCCGGTGAGTAGTAGTGCGCAAAAAAACACGAGGGCGAATTGTTTCATAAGAATTTTTTCAAAAATAGTTAGCATAATCCTATAATTATACTTCAAAGTATAAGCCTTTTTAGTGGTTAATTTTTATTGTTGCGCTGTAACGTGCTATTTTAAAATAAATTATTCACGGTTTGTTAGATGAATATCTTTCATTGCAGATTCAACCCAAGCTTCGGCTTCATAATTGAGTTCAATGGCCTTTCTGCCTTCGCTCGGGATCAGGGGGCCGATTCGAACGGTAATTGTGCCCGGGTATTTCAAGAAACTGTAGCGTGGCCAGAATTCGCCGGCGTTATGGGCAACGGGAATAACAGGATATTGGCTTTTTTCGGCAAGTAAACAGCCGCCTAGATTGAATTTTGTTGGTACACCAGGTTTTGTTCGGGTACCTTCTGGAAAAATAAGAATCCATAAGCCTTCATTGAGTCTCATTTTTCCATCGCGTATTAACTTTTTTAATGCAGAAAGTTGGTTTTGACGGTTAAGCGCAATGGGTTTTAAAGTCGCAGCGGCCCACCCCCAAATGGGTAGCCAAAGTAATTCTCGTTTTATAACAGTAACTTGAGGAGGAAAAATAGCATACAAGGCGATGGTTTCCCAGGCCGACTGGTGTTTGCATAAAATAATTGCGTTTTGGTTTTCAGAGATATTTTCCAAGCCCTCAATGGTGTAATCTAATTGACAGATTAATTTGGTTAGCCACAGCACAGCGGTGGCCCAGAAATGCGCCAGTTTATAGCGGATTCGAAAAGGGAAGGGCGCGAGCGTCAGCACGATAACCCCCATGGAAAGTGTTAAACACAGGACACAAATAAATAATATTGTTGACCGTATATAAAGCAGCGGTAGATTATCTTGAAATGATGAATTGGGCGCAGTCATAAAGGTTATTAAAAATGTTAATCGTAAGGGTAGGGTTGTTGGTTAGGGTTCTTAGGCCTTTGCCTGTTTTAACTAAAAGTGGGGTAGCACCAGCTGATTGAGCGGCCTGAATATCACTTAGTTTATCACCAATAAAAAAAGTTTCTTTTAATTGAAAATTATAATCTTCGCTGCATTGTATTAACAATCCAGGTTTGGGCTTTCGACAATCACAGTGATCTTCAGGTTTGTGAGGACAGTAATAAATGGCTTCTATTTTCCCGCCTTGCTGTTTGACTAAAGTATGCATTTTTTCGTGCATTTTCTGGAGTGTTGCGCTATCAAAATAGCCGTGTGCCAGTCCTGATTGATTGGTGATGACAATTACTTTGTAGCCGTACGAATTAAGTAAGGCAATGGCCTCAATACTTTGGTCTATAGGGCGCCATTGTGTAGCAGATTTAATGTAATTGTCAGAGTCATGATTAATGACGCCATCACGGTCTAATAAAATAAATTTTTGGGCAGGCACTATTGTAATTTTGAAATATCAGCAATTTTAAGAAACAAGTTTTCTACTTTATATAATAAGGCGAGTCGGTTAGTACGTAAAGACCGGTCGTCACAGTTGACCATGATGTGTTCGAAAAATAAATCAACATCTTCTTTGAGTTGGGCCAAGCGATTTAATGCTGCTGTATAATTACTGTCCTTAATTAAGGGTTGGATGTCTTTTTCTGCAGCCAGAGTCGCGGTTAGTAAATTTAGTTCTTGTTCTGCAACGAGGTTTTCAACGGTAGAATGAGGTAATGTTTCAGATTTTCGTAATATATTTTTGATGCGTTTGTTGGCTTCAGATAAGCTGTTTGATTCGGGAAGTTCACGGAAGTCACGAACGGCTTGTAGTCTTAAAAAGAAATCTAATAAGTTTTCAGGGGCGACGGTCAGGACGGATTCAAACTGGTCAAAAGTAAAGCCATGATCAAGGGTATAGCCTTTAAGTCGTTCATAGATGAAGGTGGTTATTTTTTGTTCTGTGAGTTCACGGTTAAAGTTATGGGTAAATTGGCTAAGACTGAAGCGAATCAATTCAGTGATATTAATGTTAAGACGTTTCTCAATAATAATGCGGATAATTCCCAGTGCCGCACGTCTTAAGGCATACGGGTCTTTATCGCCGGTAGGAATGAGACCGGCACTAAAAATCCCAACAAGGGTATCTGTTTTATCTGCGATAGCGAGTATTTGACCGGTTTGGCTTTCAGGCGTTGGGCTACCGGATTGTTTGGGGTAGTATTGTTCTTCGAGAGCTTGAGCGACTTCATTAGGTTCGTGATCAGCTAAGGCGTAATAACGTCCCATGACGCCTTGAAGGCTAGGGAACTCCCCTACCATTTCGGTAATCAGGTCTGTTTTAGCCAATAGCGCAGCGCGGCAGTTGTGTTCCGGCGCGATTTCAAGTGCTGTTGATAAGTACGCTGTTAAGGCTTCTAATCGCTGAGTTTTGTCCAGCAATGTACCGAGTGTTTTTTGAAAAATGATATTAGCTAGATCCGGTGTGCGTTCTGATAATTTTGAATGACGATCTTGTTTCCAGAAAAATTCAGCATCACCTAGGCGCGGGAGAATGACTCTTTCGTTACCTTCTTTAATAGCTTGAGGGTTGGTGCTTTCAATATTACTGAAAGTGATAAAGTTAGGTAATAATTTCTTGTTTTTATCGGTGACGGCAAAGTATTTTTGATTAACTTGCATCGTGGTAATCAGAACTTCTGCCGGCAGTTTTAAGAAGCGTGGATCAAAGTTTCCAGTGATCGGGACAGGCCACTCATTGAGAGCTGTGATTTCTTCGAGTAGGGCATCGTTGATGACCGCTGTGCCGCCAACGTTGTCTGCAGCTTGAAGGGTTGCGGTATGGATGACTTGCTTACGTTGTTCAAAATCGGCAATAACGTAACCGTCCTCAAGTAGTTTTCGCTGATACTCTGAAGGGTGATTCAAAAGAATAGCCTCTGGCGCATGAAAGCGGTGGCCAAAGGTTTGTTGACCGGTTTTAATGCCTAAAACCTCACAGCTCAAGGATTCTGTGCCAAAGAGTAATACAGCCCAATGGACTGGGCGGACAAACTCAGTGGTTAAATCCCCCCAACGCATTCGTTTGGCAATAGGTAGTTTTTTAAGGCTGTGATTGATGATTTTTGGAATTAAAGCCGTGGCGGGTTGACCTTTGGATTCTTGATTAAAAGATAACCATTCACCCTTATCGGTTTTTAACCGGGATAATTGTTCGACTGTGGTTCCACAACTGGTAGCGAAGCCAAGGGCTGCCCGGCTGGGGTTGCCTTCAGAATCGAAAGCGGCTTTAATGGCAGGCCCGCGTTTTTCAATGGTTTTATCAGGTTGTTGAACAATAATATCTTCAATTAAAACGGCTAATCGGCGAGGGGTAGCAAAAGTGCGGGTTTGACCAAAAGTTAACTCAGCTTCTGATAACGCTTGCGTAATATTAGCTAATAAGGCATTGCTTAAAGTTAATAAGGTTTTTGGGGGCAACTCTTCTGTGCCGAGTTCAAAAAGTAGGGGTCTGTTATCAGTCATTTTGTGTCTTCTTGTTGTTAAGCATTGGGAATCCTAATGCTTCTCTCCCTTGGTAATAGTTTTCGGCAACAGCCTTTGACATTTCTCTGACCCGTAGAATGTAACGTTGTCGTTCGGTCACAGAGATTGCATGACGTGCATCTAAGAGGTTAAAAACATGGGATGCTTTTAGGATCATCTCGTAAGCCGGTAGGGAGAGTTTTTGGTCAATGAGTTTTATGCATTCCTGTTCATAGTTATCAAAATAGGAAAAGAGAAAATCAGTGTTGGCATGGGTGAAGTTAAAATGTGACATTTCAACTTCGTTTTGGTGAAAAACGTCACCGTAGCTGACACGGCCTTGGCTGTTAGTATTCCAGGTTAGGTCATAAACGCTCTGTACATTTTGAAGGTACATCGCAATACGTTCAAGGCCATAGGTGATTTCACCGGTTACAGGCCGGCAATCTAGGCTGCCGACTTGCTGGAAATAGGTGAATTGGGTGACTTCCATGCCATTGAGCCAGACTTCCCAGCCTAAACCCCACGCACCCAAAGTGGGGGATTCCCAATTGTCTTCTACAAAACGAATATCGTGTTCAAGTAAGTCGAGACCTAAGTAACGCAAGGAGTCTAAATAGAGTTCTTGAATATTATCGGGAGAGGGTTTTAAGACCACCTGAAATTGATAATAATGTTGTAATCGGTTTGGGTTTTCTCCAAAGCGTCCGTCAGTTGGGCGACGCGAGGGCTGGACATAGGCTGAACGCCAGGGTTCAGGGCCGATGGCGCGAAGAAAGGTTCCGGGGTGAAAGGTACCGGCACCCACTTCCATGTCGAGAGGTTGTAAAATGGTACAGCCTTGTTGAGACCAAAAGGATTGTAGAGCAAGAATCAGATCTTGAAATGTTGTGGGTTTATTATTGTTACTTAACACGGCTTTTTTAGGCGATAAAAACTTTCATTATAACTTAAATTTTGACTAAGCGTTGTTTGTTGAGGTGCTCAGAAGTCCCATTAAGAAGTTTGTTTAAAATTAAGTACTTATTTTGCAAGTAAAAAGGAGCTTAATAGCGCAATGATGATCGGGCTGTCTGTTAGCTTTATAGGGAATAGATAACGTATAATGCACTTTTTTTAAAGAATAAAAGAATGATGACAAAACAGAGGAAAGCTGTGTCGCTTATATCTGGTGGCCTTGATTCAATGTTGGCGACAAAAGCTGTAATGGAGCAGGGAGTTCATGTTGAGGGGATAAACTTTTTTACTGGTTTTTGTGTCGAGGGTCATACCCATGCTATCCGGAAAAAAGATAAAGCCAAGCCAAAGCGTAATAATTCATTATGGGTTGCCGAACAGCTAGGGATAAAACTGCACATTGTTGATGTTATTGAGGAATACAAAAATGTTTTAATCAATCCACAGCATGGTTATGGCGCAAATTTAAACCCTTGTTTGGACTGTAAGGTTTTTATGGTGCAAAAGGCTCAGCAGTGGATACAAGAGAATAATTTTGATTTTATCATTACCGGTGAAGTGATGGGGCAACGACCGATGTCTCAACGAAAAGACACCATGCCGGTTATTGCCAGAGAATCAGGAGCAAACGAGCGGTTGTTAAGACCATTGTGTGCGAAAAATTTACCTGAAACGTTGCCTGAGAAAGAAGGCTGGGTTAATCGAGAAGAGTTATATGACTTTAGCGGTCGTACGCGAAAGCCTCAAATAACCCTGGCAGAAAAATATGGCTTTACGGATTACGCGCAGCCTGCAGGTGGGTGTTGCTTTTTAACAGATAAAAGCTATTCCAATAAATTGGTTGATTTATGGACGGCAAGAGGGAAGAAAGAGTATGAGCTAGATGATGTCATGCTGTTGAAGGTCGGTCGTCATATACGACCACAGCCTCATTTTAAAATGATTGTTGCTCGAGAAGAGGGTGAAAATAATTTTTTACAGGGCTATAAAAATATTTTTCGAACGATGACCACGGTAAGTCACCCGGGTCCATTAGTATTAATTGATGGTGTTCTTTCGGAGGAAGATGCTTTGTTGGCAGCGCAGATAACGGCGCGTTACAGTCAAGGGCGAGAGGCTGAACAAGTTGAAGTTAAAATGACGCAACAGGGTGAGGAAAAACAATTTTGGGTTAAACCGTTATTGAGTACAAAAATACCTAAAGAATGGCATGTATGAATAAGCAATTTTTAGATGCCCGACGCCTGCTTTGCCCGATGCCGGTTATACGGGTTCAGGATAAAATAAAAACGATGATTCCGGGGGGGCAATTAGAGGTGGTCTGTACTGATCCGGGTGTGATGCAAGATATTCCCGCTTGGTGCCGTATTAATGGGCATCAGATTTTATCAGCGAGTAGTGACGTAGGTGAATTTACGATTAATATTATCGTGGGTGACTAGTTCCAGTTATGGAAGAAAGTGAAGCTGTTCGTTTGAAGTCTCGCGCCACGTTGGTTGCCGCGCTAGTTAATATTTTTTTAGCTGTCGTGAAAGTGTCTGCAGGTGTACTGGGGCAATCGTCTGCATTGATTGCAGATGGTATTCATTCTCTCGCTGATTTACTGAGTGATGCCGTTGTCTTAGTCGCTATTAAGTTAGGAAGTAAACGACCTGATCAAGATCACCCTTATGGGCATGCCCGGTTTGAAACCTTAGCAACGGTAGTGCTAGGTTGTGGGTTAATCGTTGTTGCTGCAGGGATATCTTGGGATGCTGTGAGTCGTATTTTAGGCGATGGTCCCTTGCTCATTCCCGACCAACTAGCATTGTGTGTCGCGGGAATATCAATTGTTTGTAATGAATGGTTGTTTCATTTTACGCAAAAGGTTGCAAAAAAAACCCGTTCTAAATTACTATTGGCAAATGCCTGGCATCATCGTAGTGATGCTATTTCATCTATTATAGTCTTGGTCGGTATAGCAGCCATGCTTTTAGGTTATGGTTATGCCGATGCTATTGCCGCGGTATTGGTTAGCTTAATGATTGCTAAGATTGGCGTGTCACTGATGGTGGATAGCTTAAAAGAATTAGTGGATACTGCTATTTCAGATGATGAAATTGAAGCTTTGCGCCAAGCAATTTCAGTGATTGATGGGGTGATCAATATTCATTTATTACGGACTCGCCACATGGGTGAAGATATTTATGTTGATCTCCATATTCAGGTTGATTCGTATATCAGCGTTTCTGAGGGACATATGATTGCGGATACGGTACGTAATCAATTGTTGGAGCAATTTAGGAATATCGCCGATGTCTTAGTGCATACTGACCCTGAAGATGATGAGGTAAAGGAATCGATTGATTATTGGCCACCGTCAAGAAAAGAATTAATCAATGGTGTCCGAGATTGTTTGGGCGATTACTATAGTTTAGTGGATGAAATTAAAATTCATTATCTTAATGGTTTTGTGGAACTGGACGTGATTTTTATGTTATCACCCCTTGAGCACGATTTGGTGGTTGATAATTGTAAAAAACAGTGTGAAAAGATAACGCAGGAAATAGCGTCGGTTCGAGACACCCGGACTCTTTTTTATCGATAAAAAGATAATAAAGGTAATTAAAATAATAGGATGTAAATCATGTCAGTAGGAGCGCCAAAGTTTCCAATAATGCATCCTGTAGGTGGTGTGTTATTAGGTACCCATTGTGCACAAATTAAACAGAATGCGCGTGATGATTTGTTGGTTATTGCGATGGATTCTGGTTCCACATGTAGTGCGGTTTTTACGCAGAATTTATTTTGTGCAGCACCCGTTGTATTAGCAAAGAAGAATATGTCGGAAGACCCGCGTTGGTTGGTTATTAATTCCGGTAATGCGAATGCGGGTACAGGAGCTAAAGGTTATCAGGATGCACAATCCGTTTGTTTGGCATTGTCTCAGATACTCGGGGGACATGCTGGCCAGGTTTTACCTTTTTCTACTGGGGTTATTGGGGAATTGTTACCGGTTGAAAAGATAACGGAGGCCTTACCCGAAGCAGTTAATAGTCTGATCGAGGAAAACTGGGCTAAGGCTGCTGAAGCGATTATGACAACAGATACGTTTCCTAAGGGCGTATCGAAAGTGGTTGAAATTGCCGGAGATAAAATTACAGTGACCGGGATTTCGAAAGGGGCAGGAATGATACAGCCTAATATGGCGACCATGTTATCCTTTGTTGCTACCGATGCTAAGATTGAAAATGAATTGTTGCAACAGTGTTTACAGCAAGCTGTTGAACAGTCTTTTAATCGTATTACCGTCGATGGTGATACCTCAACGAATGACGCCTGCGTATTAATGGCAAGTGGTTTTTCAGGTGTGCCTGAGTTGTTAGCAGGAAGTGAACCTTACCAGCAGTTTTGTGAGGTCATTAATGATGTTTTTGTAGAATTGGCTGAAGCAATTGTGAGGGACGGTGAAGGGGCAACAAAGTTAATATCAATCGTTGTTAGTCAGGCCATTAATGATCAAGAAGCGGTTCAGGTCGGTAAAACAATTGCGCATTCACCTTTAGTTAAAACAGCCTTTTTTGCCAGTGATCCTAATTGGGGACGAATATTGGCGGCGGTCGGTCGGGCAGGTATTGCAAACCTTGAAGTAGATAAGGTCTCCATTTTTCTGGGTGATGTTTGTATCGTCAGCTCGGGTGCTAAAGATAGTCAATATACCGAAGCGGCCGGTCAAAAGGTTATGGCCGCTGAAGAGATAACGATTACCGTTTGTTTAGGACGGGGTGATGCAGCTCAGACTATTAAAACGTGTGATCTATCTTATGATTATGTTCGTATCAATGCGGAATATCGGACTTAAATGTGTCTAGGGAGGAGTTGCAGGTAGCTGTGGGTGTTGTGAGTAATGCGCAGGGTGAAATTCTGATTGCTTATCGACCTGAGTCAGTTCATCAAGGTAACCGTTGGGAGTTTCCAGGTGGCAAGCTGGAATTGGGAGAAACAGCTGAGGCTGCTCTAATTCGAGAACTTAACGAAGAGTTAGGATTGACCGTCAAACGTGCAAGACTATTGATTGCTATCAATCATCAATATTCCGATTTACGGGTAAAGTTGTGGGTCTGGAAAGTTGATGAATTTGTGGGTCTTGTTTGCTCTAATGAAGGTCAAGTTATTCGTTGGGTGCCTGTTGAGACCTTAAAGCATTATTCATTCCCTGCAGCTAATAACGCTATTGTTAATGCCATACAATTGCCGAGCCGATACGCAATCATGGGTGATGACGACCTTTTAGCACTTCAAAGAACACTTATTCGTTTTGTTGAAAACGACGTTAAACTCATTCAACTGCGAATGAAATTATTATCCACGGCTGATATGCAAAAAATGCTTGAATTTGCCACGCTTGTTTGTAAAGAAAATAAGGTTATATTAATGGTGAATTCTGACCTTTGTGTAGGTGATACTTCAGTGGCCAATTTGCACCTGACCAGTAAGGATTTAATGGCAATTAATCAGCGTCCTAAAGTGACGGGATGGGTGGCCGCATCCTGTCATAACTACAGAGAATTGCAACATGCTGAAGCTATTGGAGTGGATTTTGTCGTGTTGGCTCCGGTTAACAGAACAGCGACCCATCCTGATGCGAAACCCTTGGGTTGGGAGCGTTTCCAGAGATTAGTCGCTCAAGTGAATATTCCTGTTTATGCGTTGGGTGGAATGATGGATCCAGATTTGTCCTTAGCATATGAGAACGGTGGTCAGGGTATAGCGGGAATGAGGACTTTTTTATATTAGTTTGTCTTTTTTGTCTCAATAAGTGCTCATAATAAGCAACGAGTGATTTCAAAAGGAATGTCGGATTGTGTTTGAGTCGGTCTTCCGCCGTCTTTAGACGGCATCATAAAGCGAATGGAGAAACGATGCTTCCCACCACTGATTTCGGCATAACAAGGAATAGTTTTGTCGATACGTATTTGGATGAGTTGGTAGGAAGATGATTGGTCCAGGTTATCTTGAAAGAAGCCCGCCTGTGCTATTTCCTGTGAGGGTGAACTACTTTGGCGAATAAATCTTAGAACGAGTTCAATGGCATGACGAATGTCAGAAAATGATGCAGACCATTTTGCAAGGTCATTGTGTTGTTGAGGCGGCGCTTGTTCTAGCCAATAATGAAAACCAGGTAAATCAAAAGAGCAACTGCCGCCGGGAATTGAGGTTCGCTGAGTAACGTTTTTTAGTAATTCATTTCCTTCAATGATGGCGATGCCTATTTTCCCATTACACTGATAGAGTGATTGACTGACTGCTTGTAATTCTTGCAATATAGACTGAAGTTTGGAATCGTCAATATCTTCATTCTTCGAAATCATAGTTAAGATTGAGGTATGGCGCTCTAATTCTTTTAAAATAGCCGATTTAATATCATTACGTGCAAATAAAGTAATGATTGAATGAAGAGCATCAATGGCAGCGCGTTTATCCCAAACAGTTGTCCCTTGTAAACAATGATCGAATTGTTGAAAAAGGTGTTCCAGGCGCATAAAGAGTCGAATGCGTTCTTTGAGGGGGAATTCGTAGGATAGGAAATTATTCACGGACTATTGATCGGCAGGTGATTGACATAAGGATTGATAGAAATTGTGCAGTTTTTTTACCGATTCTGCAAGTTCTTGAGTGCTACCATTATTAGTGATTATATCATTAGCGACACTTAAGCGCGATTTTCGTGAGGCTTGACAATCGATAATGTCTTTAATTTGATCGGTTGGTAGACCGTTTCTCCTTTTGACGCGACTAATCTGAAGTGCCTCTGGGCAGTCTATTACGAGCGTTCTATCAACCCAGTTAAATAAATTTTTCTCAATGAGTAATGGGATGCAGAGTAAAACATAGTCACATGTTAATTGTTGAATTGAAGTAAATATTTCGTGATGAATTAACGGGTGAATAATGTTTTCAAGCCGTTGTTTTTGAGTGTGGTTCGAGAAGACTTGTTTGCGTAGTTTAGCTCGGAGCAAATGTCCTTGGTTGTCGATACAGGAACTAAAGTGTACGGCAATTTCTTGAAGAGCGGGTTGTCCGGGTTGTGTGAGTTGGTGCGCTATTTTATCGGCATCAATAATGGGAACGCCTAGTGACTCAAAATGATTTGCGGCTGTGCTTTTGCCGCTGCCAATGCCGCCGGTGAGTCCAATTTTCAGCATAATTTGTTATTTGGATGATCGTTATAATAAAAAAAGAATTTTTTTATTCAATTTATATTATAACGTTTAGGGAACTTGTCAGGATAAAAAATAGTGTGAGAGGGGGCTGATCCGATGCTCAGATGACGGATCCTAATTTAAAGATGGGCAGATACATGGCAACCACTAGGCTGCCCACCAGGCCGCCTAAAATAACCATAATTAGAGGTTCGAGTAAATCGCTTAGGTTATCAACGGCATTATCGATGTCTTCTTCATAAAAATCAGCAACCTTGCTGAGCATCTTATCCATAGAGCCTGACTCTTCACCAATAGCAACCATTTGAATAATAAGAAAGGGAAAAACTTCAGTTTGTTGCATGCTGAGTTGTAGCTGTTGCCCTGTTGATACTTTATCTCGAATAGCAAGAACTTGTTGGCTATAAACGTGGTTTCCTGTTGCACCAGAGACTGAGGTTAAGGCATCGACCAAGGGTACGCCGGCTGTTGACAGCGTTGATAGTGTTCGGGCAAAGCGAGCGATAGCTGCTTTACGTAGAATGGGACCAATCACAGGAACAATTAAGTAAATTTTATCTAGGGTATGTCGGAAAATGGGAGAGCGCTTATGAAAAAAACGAACAATCATTATAATAGCCGCCAACACCCCTAAGACAACCCACCAAAATGCTTGTAACCATTCGGATAGATCAATGACTAAACGTGTGAAAAGCGGAAGATCAGCACCAAAGTCTTGAAAAAGTTCTTCAAAGACCGGTACGACAAAAAGTAATAAAATGGCGGTGACCAGCACGGCGACGATAAGTACAGCGATAGGATAAGTCAGTGCTTTTTTAATTTTTGCTTTAAGTGATTCCGTTTTTTCTTTGTAAGTTGCAATTTTATCAAGCAATATCTCTAAAACACCGGCTTGCTCACCAGCCTGAACGAGGCTACAGAAGAGATCATCAAAATAATCAGGTCGTTTTTTAAGGGCTTCAGTAAACGACAAGCCATTTTCGATGTCTTTTTTTATATCGAGCAGTAAGGTTTTCATGCTTTCATTATCATGACCCTGACCGGTGATTTCAAAAGCCTGAACCAATGGCACACCGGCTTCTAGCATGGTGGATAATTGTCGGCTAAGAATGGCTATATCTTTGCTGGTGATTTTCTTTTGCCGGGGGGAGAGAAGTGATTTCGATTTGGGTTTAATGCGGATAATTCGAATACCTTGGCGACGAATTTCAGTCTGAGCCGTGGTTATATTCTGACTGCTCAGAGTACCTTTTGTGGGTTGCCCTGTTGCGGTGTTGATGCCGCGCCAACTATATTCTATGGGAGTGTCGTTTTTACTCATATTTTTAGCCTCGAGTGATTCTGTTGATTTCTTCAAGACTGGTGATACCGGCACTTACTTTTTTAAGTGCAGATTGTCTTAAATTTAAAATATTTTCTGACTGACATTGTGTCTCGAGTTGATTTGAATCGCAGTTGCTCAAAATAAGTTGCTGCATGGCATCACTGATAGGCATAACTTGATAGATTCCTATGCGGCCAAGGTAACCGTTATGACAATGTTCGCAACCCTGAGGGGTAAATAGTGTTATATTTTTAAGTGATTCTTGATTAAAACCTGCATCCAGTAATATTTTATTAGGTAGTTTTTCTTTTTGTTTGCAGTGGTTACATAATTTACGGACCAGACGTTGGGCAACAATTAATTGTATTGATGAAATAATATTGTAAGGTGGAATGCCCATTTGAATGAGACGATTCAGTGTCTGCGGGGCATCGTTAGTATGTAGCGTTGAGAGAACCAAATGGCCGGTTTGAGCGGCTTTGACCGCTATTTCAGCTGTTTCTTGGTCTCTGATTTCACCCACCATAATGACATCGGGGTCTTGTCGCAGAAATGCTCTTAGTGTGGTCGAAAAGTTAACGCCGGCCTTTGTATTCATGGTGACTTGATTAATACCCGGGAGCGTTATTTCAACCGGGTCTTCGGCGGTCGAAATATTGAGCTGTGGCGAATTTAATATATTGAGTGCAGTATAAAGTGTGACCGTTTTACCACTACCTGTTGGGCCGGTAATAAGGATTAAGCCATAGGGTTGGTTGATCGCATTCATAAAGGATTTCATTTGGTTGCTTTCGAATCCTAGAGCTTCAATGCCTAACGTAGCACTGGAGGGGTCTAAGATTCGGAGCACCACTTTTTCACCATATAAGGTCGGACAAGTATTAACACGGAAGTCGATTAATTTATCTTTCGATAATTTAATTTTTATCCGACCATCTTGAGGAATGCGTCGTACGGCAATGTCCATTTTTGCCATGACTTTTATGCGTGAAATCATCCGATTGGCCATGTTGCTAGGTGGCGTGGCTATTTCTTGTAAAATACCATCTGCCCGAAATCTGATTCTGAAGAAATGTTCATAGGGTTCTACATGAATATCAGAGGCACCTTTTTTTATCGCATCAACCAGGATTTTCTTAACGAATCGAACGATAGGTGCATCATCAATCTCTGAGGAATTTTCGATTTGATTTTGTTGGGTAGGAAGCGGTTCTTCCTCTTCTATAATACTGATATTCTCATCGAGAATATCTGCGATGGTTGTTTCTTGGGCATCAAGGCAGAGCTGAATCGTAGTATTGAGTTTATTGTCTTCAACAATAATAATTTCAGTTTGTTGGCGTGTGTGAAATTTTATTTGATTAAGGGTGTGGCTGTTCGTTGGATCAGATAAAGCAATAAATAAGGTGTTATTGCGCTTAAATAACGGTAGAACCTGATGCTCTCGAATTAATGAGTCAGTTAATTCTGAGAGCGGTAACTGCTGGATCTCGATGACATCGAGATCTAAAAAGGGTAGACCAAATTCTTCAACGGCAATCATCGCTACACTATAATTGTCAACGAGTTGTCGGCTCAGAATATAACTGAGTACTGAGATTTTCTCTTTTTTGGCTTGGCTAATAAGTTCGGGGGTATCTGTTTCATCGATAAATCCCTTGTTAATAAGGGATTTAATGAGTCCGAATGTTATTTTGGGTGCAGTTTGGGAGTTCACGGTTACTATTCCTTCTTATCTTGCTAAAGATAGAAGAAATAGTAACGTTGTCTAATATTTGCTTAAAATTTGTTAATTAAGCGTGCAGATTAAAGCTGTGTGATCTTTTTGAGTTGTGCATTTAATTGAGAGAGGGATAGGTTCAAATCGGTTAGTTTTTCCTTTTCCTTGTTAATGACAGCTTGGGGGGCGCGTGCGATAAAGTCTGGATTCTTCAGTTTTCCTTCAATTCGAGGGAGTTCTTTCGTTGCTTTTAATATTTCTTTTTCAAGTCGGCTTATTTCTGCGGCTTTATCGATTAGCCCCGACATGGGTATTAAAATCTGTAAAGTACCGACTAAAGCAATGGCGGACTCCGGAGGAGTCTTATTATCATCTAACCAGGTGATTGATTCAAGGCGGCCCAGTTTTATTAAGAAGTGCTGTGTTTTTATCTTTAAATCACGGTCTTCGGCTGTGCCTTGTTGTAATAGGACGTTTAGTTTTTTGCCGGGAGCGATATTCATTTCGCCGCGAATACGGCGTAGACCCAGAATAAAGTCCATGACCCAGTTGATTTCTTTAATGGCGTTATCGCTGATGAGTTGGCTGTTGGCTTTCGGGTAAGACTGTAACATAATTGAATCTTCGTTATTGCCAGTTAGCGGTGCAACGCGTTGCCAAATTTCTTCGGTGATAAAAGGCATAAAGGGGTGTGCTAGGCGGAGTAGTTTTTCCAACGTGGTTACCAGTGTTTGCCGTGTTCCGCGTTGTTGTTCCGGGCTACCGTCTTGCAAGGATATTTTGGCTAATTCCAGATACCAGTCGCAATACTCATTCCAAGTGAAGTCATAAATAGCTTGAGCTGCAAGGTCAAAGCGATAATTATTAATCGCCTCGGTCGTTGTCGTGACAACTTGTTGGAAACGTGATGTTATCCAGTAGTCGGCTTGAGAAAGTTCAACGGAGTCATTGTGCATGCCGTTGTCTTGATGCTCAGTGTTCATTAAAACATAACGTGCCGCATTCCATAGTTTGTTACAGAAGTTGCGATAACCTTCTATACGATGACTGTCTAAGCGAATATCTCGTCCTGTTGAGGCAATAGAGGCAAAGGTAAAGCGCAAAGCATCAGTTCCATAACCCGGAATTCCATCCGGATAACTTTTGCGCGTCAGGCGTTCTATTTTTTCTGATAGATGCGGTTGCATCATGTCAGTTGTTCGCTTGTTGACCAGACTTTCAAGGTCAATGCCATCAATGACGTGAATCGGGTTGAGGACATTGCCTTTTGATTTAGACATTTTTTGACCTTCGGAGTCGCGTACCAAACCATGGACATAGACATCTTTAAAAGGTACATCGCCCATAAATTTTAGGCCCATCATAATCATTCTGGCGACCCAAAAGAAAATGATGTCAAAGCCAGTGACCAGAACACTGGTAGGGTAGTATTTATCGAGTTCAGCAGTCTTTTCTGGCCAACCTAAGGTTGAAAAAGGCCACAGTGCAGATGAAAACCAGGTGTCTAAAACATCCGGGTCTTGTCGAAGCTGAGTGTCATTGGAGAGCTGGTGTTGTTGGCGGATTTCTGCTTCAGAGCGGCCCACATATATAGAGCCTTGGTCATCGTACCAGGCTGGAATACGATGCCCCCACCATATTTGTCTTGAAATACACCAATCTTGAATATTATTCATCCATTCAAAATAAGTGTTTTTCCAGTTATCAGGTACAAATCGAATATCGCCGTTTTTAACGGCGGCAATAGCGGGCTCAGCAAGGGGTTTTGTTTTAACATACCATTGGTCGGTTAACAGAGGCTCAATAACAGAGTGGGTTCTATCGCCTCGAGGAACCATTAATTTATGGTCTTCAATTTTTTCCAGTAAGTCATCGGCAGCCAGGTCATTGATGATGTTTTTGCGTGCATCGAAACGGTCAAGGCCCACGTAGGCGGATGGAATTAATTGGCCTTCATTCGCTTCGTTTTTCCGAATAGTTGCATTAGGCGTAAAAAGGTTTATGAGTCCGCCATGCGGCAATGCCTGGATAGTCGGCTGATCACGGTGGCGTAGCCAGACCTCATAATCATTAAAGTCATGGGCTGGTGTTATTTTGACACAACCGGTACCAAAATCTGGGTCTACATAACTGTCAGCAATGACCGGTATTTCTCGGTTAGTCAGTGGGAGTCTAACAAATTCTCCTATGAGGTGCTGGTAACGTTCGTCATCGGGGTGAACAGCCACGGCGAAGTCACCCAGCAGGGTCTCAGGGCGGGTCGTGGCCACAACCAAATGGCCGGAACCGTTACTGAGCGGGTAGCGCATATGCCATAGAAACCCGTTTTCTTCTTCAGAAAGTACTTCCAGATCTGAAACAGCCGTATGCAGTACTGGATCCCAGTTAACGAGTCTTTTTCCCCGGTAGATAAGTCCTTCGTGGTAAAGGCTTATAAACACTTCCTGTACCGCCTTGGAAAGGCCTTCATCCATCGTAAAGCGTTCTCTTGACCAATCCAGTGAGGAACCCATGCGTCGTAATTGTTGGGTAATAGTGCCTCCGGATTGTTCTTTCCAGTCCCATACTTTTTCAATAAAGGGTTCGCGACCATAATCAAAGCGTGTTTTGCCTTCACTTTCTATCAGTCGCTCGACAACCATTTGTGTGGCGATACCTGCATGATCGGTTCCTACTTGCCATAAGGTTGCATCGCCTTGCATGCGATGGAAGCGCGTTAGGATGTCCATAATGGTATCTTGAAATGCGTGTCCCATATGCAGACTGCCGGTTACATTGGGTGGGGGGATCATTATGCAGTAGGCATTTTCACCTTCTTTGGGTGTAAAGTAGCCTTTTTCTTCCCAGTGGCGATACCAGTTCTTTTCTATTGTGTGTGGGTTATAGGTTTTTTCCATGGAGACAGTTTAAATTTAAGCAAAGTAAAGTTTTTTATTTTAACCTGATTGTAACTGGAAGCTAAATTAGTTCAGACAAAAAGGTTACATTTTATGTGTGTTAGGGATTAATTTCATTTTTTTATAGTGTCGGTAACGCTGTCGACCTTCTTCCCGGCAGGCTTCATTATCATCAATAATCTCAATAATGCGGCTTAGTTTTTCTATGTTGGGTACTAATTGGTGGGTTAAGTTAACCAGTGTGCCGTACCAGTCCTCAGGCACACCTTGATTGCTGATGAGTAATTGATCATAAAATGAAGAGCTATTCTTTTGGAGAATTTGATGTGGGATAAAACTGCCAGGTCTGAAAGTCCATAGCAAGTTATCCAGAATCTCACTGGCTTCAATAGAGGGCGTTAGAAAAAAAGCCTTTTGTTTTTGTCTGAAAATTTTCTCGGCTAGTTTGCAAACAAATTGATAACGTTCTTGTTTGCCGGTAGTCGATAAAATATAGAAATCAATTGCTGGCATTGTTGGAAAAGTCAATTAAGTACTGTGTGAGTAGGGGTACCGGGCGACCAGTCGCGCCTTTTTGATCACCGGACTTCCATGCCGTGCCGGCGATATCTAAATGTGCCCAACGAAAATCTTCGGCGAAACGTGAGAGAAAGCAAGCTGCAGTAATCGTGCCTCCAGCAGGACCGCCAATGTTGGCCATGTCGGCAAAATTCGATTTTAATTGCTCTTGGTATTCCTCCCAAAGTGGTAAGCGCCAAACAGGGTCGCAGGCTGTGTTTGCAGCTGCAAACAAGTCCTCACAGAGCGCATCATCGTTGCCCAGTAAGCCACTTGGGTGGCGGCCTAAAGCAGTAATGCAAGCGCCGGTTAGCGTGGCAAGGTCGATGACCACTTCGGGGTTGTATTTTTGCGCATAGGTTAGGGTGTCGCATAAGATTAGTCTGCCTTCCGCATCGGTATTCAGTATTTCGATGGTCTGGCCAGACATGCTGGTAACAATATCGCCGGGTTTATTCGCATCGCCGTCGGGCATATTTTCTGAGGTCGGGATTAGGCCAATGACATTGATCGGTAAATTGAGATCAGAGAGCGCCTGAAAGACACCTAAAACACTTGCGCCACCGCACATATCATATTTCATTTCGTCCATACCCGAGCTGGGTTTGAGTGATATACCGCCGGCGTCGAAGGTTAATCCTTTACCCACGAGGACAATGGGTTTTGATTCCAGGTTCCCTCCCCGGTATTCCAGTGTAATTAATTTAGCCGGTTGTCGACTACCACGGCTGACTGAGAGAAGTGCTCCCATGCCTAATTCGGCCATTTCATCTTCTTCGAGAATGCGGGTGGATAATCGGTTGTTTTGCTGACTTAATTGTAAAGCCTTTTCAGCGAGATAGCTTGGGGTGCATACGTTACCCGGTGAATCTGCAAGATTCTTTGTGAATTCTATGGCATTGGCCAGCGCAATACCCTGTTTAAGTCCCGTCTCTGAGTCTAATCGGTTATCTTCTGTTGCAGTGATGCCGATGTGGATTAATTTTACAGTGCACCCGGGTTTGCTTTTTAGGTCACTGAATTGATAACAGGCGCCTTGAAAGACCTCAACGATTTGACGTACCTTCCAGAGGTTATTTTGATTCTCAACGGTGATTTCTGATAAACAGCAGGTTGCATTAGTCGAGGGAGTGTTTTTTAATGCCTTAATGGTGCTCGTTAATAATTTTCGATAATTTTTGCTGGATAGTGGTTGGTCTGGGTTGCCGAGGCCAACGAGTACGCAGCGTTGATACAAATTGTTGGGGATGAAATTTATTGTTAAAGTATTACCAAGGGTTCCATCAAAGTTGTCGCGTTGAATGATGGTATCAATAAACCCTTGCGTTTGCAGGTTAAAACCAGAACTTTCTGGACTGTGTTTCTGATTTTCAAAAATGCCTAAAATAAGACAATCAGTTTGATTGGATTCAGAAGGTGATGTTATTAATGAAAATTCCATAATTTTTTCCAAAATTGTTTATAGGCATTATGCGTAGCTATACGGCACGGGCGTATAATATACCGTATAACAGTATTTATTAAGAGAGCGATGCAGAAAATAAATTCATTAACTAAGTCTAGGCGCCGGCGCCTGTTTACCGTGCTTGATAAAATGATCGCATGGGAATTATTTAAAACAGCGTCATCTGTTTTATCTGTTATTGTCATTATTTTGGTGAGTAAAAAGTTTGTAAAAGTTCTGAGTCAGGCGATCGAAGGGAATGTTTCCAGTGATGCTGTTATAAAAATTGTTGGCTATAAGGCTTTAGGTATCGGTATTAGCTTTTTGCCGGCAGCCATTTTTATCGCGGTGTTAGTTGTTTTAGGGCGGATGTATCGTGATCATGAAATAGATGCTATTGCTTCTGGAGGTGCTGGGTTAGCGCGTATTTATCAGTCTATTACTATCTTTTTAATACCGGTCAGTGTGGTGAGCTTATGTTTGTCTTTATTTTCAATTCCTTGGGCAGAATCGAATATTGTTGAAATAAAACATCAAGATCAACAGCAGTTTGAGTTGAGGGGATTGATTTCAGGTAGTTTTCGTCAGCGCGGTGATTTGATGTTTTTTATTGAGGATATTGATGACAATAATAGAATGCATAATGTTTTTGCAACCAATCACAGAACTAAAAATATTGAAGTCATTAATGCAGCGTATGGACAGCTAGAGGATTTGCCGGGGGGACGTTATATTGTCTTACAGGATGCGGAACGGGTAAGTGGTAAGCCCGGGCAGGTAGATGTTGTGATAGAGCGTTTTGATAAGTATGCCTTATTGATTAAAAAGGATAATAAGTTACCCAGCTATCACATCGAGGCTCAGTCTACAAAGGCGTTATTGAATGGGTTTTCTTTACGTAATAGCGCTGAATTACAGCGGCGGCTTGCCGTCCCTCTGGGGGTATTGATGTTAGGCTTGCTAGCGGTTCCTTTAGCGCAATTAACGCCGCGGGGCGGCGTGTATGGCAATGTGATTGTCGCATTTTTGATTTATTTTAGTTACGCGAATTTACAGAAGTTTAGTCAGGGTTGGTTGTTAAAAGGTGTTTTACCACTTTGGTTTAGTTTAACGTGGGTTTATGTTTTGATGTTTTTGGTTTGGTTGTTATTGTTACTTCGTTTTTTTGGGTTACCGTGGATAAAAGTTATTTTTAGACAAAGGTTTGTCGAATGAATGTACTGACGCGTTATATCGCTTTAGAAGTCTTAAAGGCTTACTTTATTGCCATTTTAATATTACTCACTTTTTATAATCTGTTTACCTTTGCCGATGAAATGGGTGATATCGGCAAGGGGGAATACGGTCTTGGGCAGATTGTTTATTATTTAGCATTAACAACACCGGCTGCTTTTTATGCGTTAACACCGTCGGCAGCTTTACTGGCAAGTTTGGTTGCACTGGGTTCAATGGCGAACAATCATGAGTTGGTTGCAATGCGTTCAGCATCATTGTCTATTTTTGCCATTATTAAGGCGGGGATGTGTGCCGGCTTAGTTGTGGTTTTAGTTTCAATCGTGGTTAGTGAGTTTGTTGTACCGGAGGCTTCCGTTTCAGCAAAAACAATGCGAGCGGAAGCGCAAAATAAAGCGCTCATGACAAAAAGTGAAAATGGTTTTTGGCTGCGGGATGGGAAAAATTATATTAATGTTCGTAAATTTAAGGGCGAAGGTCATTTAGGTGATTTGGTGGTTTATGAGTTGGATGAGCAGCGTCATTTAAAAGTCTTTTCATTCATACATGAAGCAACTTTTATAAAGGAGAACGAATGGTTGACGCGGGGAATTTCTGCAGTTCAGGTGAGTTCTGAAAAAGTGTTTTCGAGGCAAATTGAAGAAAAACGCTGGCCTTTTTCAATTACACAGCGTTTTTTGGATATTGTTTTGGTCAAGCCTGAGACACTCTCATCGGTCAATTTATTTCATTACATACAGTTTTTAAAGAAAAATGAACAGAAAACAGATGCGCTGGAGTTAGCGTTTTGGAATCGGGTGACAAGTCCTGTTGTTATTATGGTGATGATATTAATTGCGGTGCCTTTTGTGGTCAAGGTGAATCGGGTTACCAGTATTGGTTTTAGAATATTGGTGGGTACGGTGCTCGGTATTGGGTTCCACCTTTTTAATAAAGTAGTCGGCTATACGGGGTTGGTGTACGGGCTTGATCCCTTGTTAATGGGCGTTTTGCCCAGTTTAACTATTCTGGCTTTGGCGAGTATGGTCATTTCATCCTTGCGGTGAATTGGCGTTATTAATCCTTAGCGGTGATAAAAGCTTGGGTGCCAGAAAGCCTGTCATGTAAGGACTTTTTTTCTTTGTCGAACAAAATCCAAAGAAAGCCTAGTCCGAATAATCCCCAAGAAAGAGTTGCCCAAATGAATCGGAAAAAAGCATTTCTCCAACTTAGGGGTTGTCCGGATGTTGTTAAGATTTGTAGCTTCCATGCGCGTAGACCTAGCGTTTGCCCTCCATGAGTCCAGAACCAGCCAAAAAACAAAAAACAGATGCTGATAAGGTATCCAAGATATAAAGGGCTACGCGTAATCGCTTCGCCATCATTAAACGGTAAGGCAATTGCTGTAAAAATAAACAATAAGGCTATTAGCAGAAATGTGTCGTAGAAAATGGCACATAAACGGCGAGAAAACCCCGGGTGATCGGGTGAGTTTTTTTGCTTGATTGACATGGTTTCTGCGAATATTTTGCTGGTTTGTTTATTTGAATAAAGCCAGTTTTTGGCCGAAATACATTGCCAAACCGACGAGCCCACCTAACATGATGAGTGAAAAGAGAACGGGGGGGCGAAGAAAAAGTAAAATGGCAAAGTCAGTAACAAATAGGCTAGATAGCAGTGGCGTCTCCAATAATGTTTTGACTACCTTGTTAATTAAAATATCTTGTACGGAGCTTAAAATAGCGGTGATACTTTTAAAATTTGGTAATGATTTTGTTGTCATAGTTAAAATTCCCTCTGTTAAATGTCATGCCTACTGGTTTACTAGCTAATAATAAATTGATCAAAAGGTCAAGGCTTTTGGTTTTTAATTCAGTGTTATTTGTACGAAATTTTATCTAACTGTTAGAATGCTGTCATAAATTTAATTTGAGTTATAGGAAAAGGTCGATTTTTGATTTTATAAAAAAACTCGTTTCATCACCCAAGAGTCCTGATTCTGAATCAGGTTTTGAAGTTTATCCACGATCAGCACATACGGTATCGAGGGCGCAAATTAGTGATAATGCGCTTAAAGTGCTGTATCGGCTTAAGAGTAATGGTTATCAGTCTTATCTGGTTGGGGGCTGTGTAAGGGATTTGTTGTTAGGGCTTGAGCCGAAAGATTTTGATGTGGTGACGGATGCCAGTCCTGAGCAAATTAAGGCTATTTTTCGTAATTGCAGATTAATTGGGCGACGATTTAGATTGGCGCATGTTCATTTTGGCCGTGAAATTATTGAGGTGGCAACCTTTAGAGGTGCTTCCGGTGATGATGGGGGGGCTGATCGGGTTCATGAAAATGGGCGTTTGTTGCGTGACAATGTTTATGGCACGATTGAAGAAGATGTTTGGCGGCGAGATTTCACGGTCAATGCGCTTTATTATAATATTCGTGATTTTTCAATTATCGATTACGTTAATGGCTTTAAAGATCATCAGCAGGGAATTTTGCGTTTAATCGGTGATTCTGAAGTGCGTTATCGTGAAGACCCTGTGAGAATGTTACGGGCAGTCAGGTTTTCTGCTAAGTTGGATTTTCAGTTAGATCCTGAGAGTGCGAAAAGTATGGGTGAAATGGCTAACCTGCTGCAAGATGTTCCATCGGCGCGCCTTTATGACGAAGTTTTGAAACTTTTTTTATCGGGGTCTGCGATTGCGGTTTTTGAGTTATTGGAACGCTATCGGTTATTTGCAGTTCTTTTTCCCGATACCGATAAGTGTCTGAGGCAGGCTGAAGGTGACTTCCCGCGGGCGTTGCTACTTAAAGCGTTAGGAAATACCGATTCACGGATAGCGGAAGGAAAGCCCGTGACGTCCTATTTTTTATTGTCAGCTTTTTTATGGGATACTGTGCAAAGTCTTGTAGCGATAAAAGTACAGAAAGGAATGAACGAAGTTATGGCTTTTCAGGAGGCCGGTAATGAAGCCATTGGCCGTCAGGTAAATTTTACGGCATTTCCTAAAAGAGTTGGCTTGTCTATGCGAGAGGTTTGGGGTTTGCAACCACGTTTTGAGCAGCGGGCAGGGGCGCGTGCTTTTCGTGTTTTGGCACATCCGCGTTTTCGAGCAGCTTATGATTTTTTGTTGCTGAGAGCGCAGACAGGTAATGCAAGCCTTGAGTTAGCGCAGTGGTGGACTGAATTTCAGGAGGCTAATAATGAGCGCCAAAAAGAAATGGTGCGCACGATACCTGGCGCAAAGAAAAGAGTTAGGCGGCGAAAAAAAACGGCGGTACGCAGTAAGCATGTTGTGATTTCACAATGATTTATTGTGAGGAAAAGGTCGTTGCATTTATTGGGTTGGGGAGTAATTTGGCTGACCCCATCGTGCAAATTGACCAAGCGCGTCGTGCGATCAACGATCTAGCAAAGGTTGATGAATTGGGTTTTTCATCGCTTTACCGCAGTCCTCCAATGGGTCCACAAGACCAGCCTGATTATACGAATGCAGTGATGAAAGTCGTCGCTCAACTGCCGGCGTTGGTCTTGTTACGCGCCTTACAGAAGATAGAGAATAGTCAGGGCCGACTGAGAACCGGCGAACGTTGGGTGGCGAGGACGTTGGACCTTGATTTATTATTGTTTGGTGAGCAATGCATTCGGGAACCTGATTTGGTTGTACCGCATCCTGGGCTCGCTGATCGCGCCTTTGTTTTATACCCTCTAGAAGAAATCGATAAGGATATTCAAGTGCCCGGTTTGGGCACCATAACTGCGTTGGTTTCAAATTGTCCGTTATCTGGACTGATAAAGATTAATTAAAGTAAAATAAATTATGACGTTATACCCAGTGACTGCTCAAGAAGGGCTGTTATCCGTATTGGATTTGAATAGGATGAAACTGCACGGCGAGAAGATTGTGTGTTTGACGGCCTATGATGCTAGTTTTGGACAACTTATTGATGAGGCGGGTGTCGATATTATTTTAGTCGGCGATTCTTTAGGAATGGTCGTTCAGGGGGATGACAACACGTTAGCGGTGACGATGGATGACATGGTCTATCATACTCGGTGTGTCGTTAAGGCAAGCAAAAGGGCCTTAGTGCTTGCTGACTTGCCGTTTATGAGTTGCGCTACTGCTAGCATGGCTTTACATAATTCGGCAAGGCTTGTTCGCGAGAGTGGTGCTCAGATGGTTAAGTTGGAAGGGCCAAAGGTGGACGTTGTTTCTGCTTTAGTTGCAGAGGGTATTCCTGTTTGTGGGCATTTAGGCTTGTTGCCGCAGTCAATTAATCAATTGGGGCGTTATGTTGTGCAGGGAAAAAGTGCTATAGCCGCCGATAAAATCATTGAGGATGCTATCGCGCTTGAACGTGCAGGTATTAGTCTGTTGGTTTTGGAGTGTATTCCGAGTGCTCTGACAGAACGTATTAGTCAGGTTCTGAGTATACCGATTATTGGAATTGGCGCGGGTCGTCATTGTGATGGTCAAGTTCTTGTTTTGTATGATATTTTAGATATTAGTATTGGTAGGCGGCCGCGATTTTCAAAGAATTATATGGCCGAGACGGGTACTATTCAGGCCGCTGTTGGAGCGTTCGTTAAAGCGGTTAAGGCGCAGGAGTTTCCATTAGCGGAGCATGGTTTTTAATGGCGCTTCAGGTCTGTAAGGATATTGATTCTATCCGGCAGTGGGTAGATAAATGGCGATCCAATGGTGAAACGGTGGGTTTTGTGCCGACCATGGGTAATCTGCACGCAGGGCATTTACATTTAGTGGAGCAAGCGCAAAAGAGAACCGATAGCGTTGTTGTTAGTATTTTTGTCAATCCCTTACAATTTGGCCCCGGTGAAGATTTTAATGCTTATCCGCGCACAGTGGATAAGGATAGGCAAAAACTCGAAGCTTTCGGGGTTGATTTGCTGTTTTTACCCACTAATGCTAGTGTTTTTTCTAATGGGGCGAGTACCACTGTGGCGGTTGGCGATCTTGCAGGGCGCCATTGTGGTCGCTCTAGACCCGGTCATTTTTCAGGTGTGGCGACCATTGTCTGTAAATTACTCAATATTGTGCAGCCGAATCAATTATTCTTGGGAGAAAAGGATTTTCAACAATTGTTGATTATCCGTAAAATGATTTCGGAATTGAATTTTCCGGTGCAGGTGAAAGCTATTCCAACCGTTCGGGAGAGCGACGGATTGGCTTTAAGTTCAAGGAATTCTTATTTAAATGCCTTGGAGCGTCAGAGCGCACCGTTGTTATATCGGTCTTTATGTCAGGCAAAGGATCAACTAAAAAATGGCCGACGGGATTGGGCGGGCATAGAAAAAGAGCAGATAGAAACACTTGAGAAGGCAGGTTTTACCGTTGACTTTTTTTCAATTTGTAGTGTCGAAGATTTACTTCCAGCAGCTAATGAACATGCATCATGGGTGATTTTAGCGGCGGTTATGTTGGGTCAAACGCGTTTAATTGATAATATTCGGGTTATGCGTAGCGAGTTTTAAATGAGCGTAGGGGTGTTTGGGTTGTGTGTTTTATTAGATTAAGGCATAATATTCTGTTCCAAAAATATTAAGAACTTACTTATGCAGACAACAATGCTCAAAGCGAAATTACATCGGGCGAGTGTTACTCATTCTGAGCTTGATTATGAAGGGTCTTGTGCAATAGATGGTAAATTTCTCGAATTGGCCGGAATCCGTGAGTATGAGCAGATTCAGATCTATAATATTGATAATGGCGCGCGTTTTACGACCTATGCTATTCGAGCAGAGGACGGTTCTGGTATTATTTCCGTAAATGGAGCCGCAGCGCGGTTGGCCAGTAAGGGTGATTTAGTGATCATATGCGCTTATGCTGCGCTTGATGCGCAAGAATTGGAATCTTTTAAGCCTAAGTTGATTTATTTTAACGCTGACAATGAAGTGGTTCGTTGTGGTCATGCTATCCCGGTCCAAGCCGCTTAAATTCAGGGTATGTTTTGTTTGAGTGCTTGGTAACGAGTCAGATCTTCAGGGGTGTCGACATCCCATTGCAGTGGTAGTTCATAGTAGTTAAGTTTTAAGGTCTTGATGCGCTTTAGGGTCGTTGTTAGGACGTCTTGTTTTCCCCAATTTATTTCTTTGAATAACCGTTGCTGTGGTCGGTTGAGTCCGATCAAAGCATAACCGCCGTCTAGCGCAGGGGCCAGTGTAATGTCATGGTGGTTCTTGAGTGCCACAATTGCATTTTTCAAAACTTCAGGTGATAGCGAGGGTGAATCTGACCCAATGAGGATGACGTGTTGCGCTGATTGAAGGGATGTGCAGAAGGCATGGTGCATCTTTTCCCCTAAATTATTTCCCGCTTGTTTTTCTAAGGTAACCGGAAAGTTTTCTTTTAGCGTTGTAAAGAAACTGTGTGTAGAGGATGGGCTACACCACAGTTGGACTGGGCAAATGGCTTCTTTGCAAGCCATTTTTAAGGTGCGGGTTGTCAGTTGTCTGTGTACTTGGCTGGCGGCTTGGTCGGTTAGCGGGGGGCAGAGTCGGGTTTTAACATGCCCTGGTATGGGGGCTTTACTGAAGATAAGGATGCGGGCCTCATTGAAAAGGTAGGGCATATTGTTAAGGTAATCTTCGGTCTAATTCGCGGCGATCTTGTTGGTTAATTTGATAGCGGGTAATCGATTTGGTAATTTCGTCATAGGCAGCCTCTTTGTTGAGCCAGCCCTTAACTTGTACCCATTTGTTATCCTCTAGGTCTTTATAGTGTTCAAAGAAATGCGCAATGGTGACCAAGGAGGCGTCGGGAAAGTCTTGATAATCGTTGATATGGTTATAAAAAGACGTTAGCTTTTTGATCGGTACAGCGAGAATTTTGGGATCAGGTCCGGCATCGTCAGTAACATCAAGCAGACCAACGGGGCGACAGCGAATGATGCAGCGCGATAAGAGTGGCACCGGGGTGATCACAAGGACGTCAACGGGGTCATCATCACTGGATAATGTTTGTGGAATATAACCGTAGTTGCTGGGGTATTGCATAGCGGTACCCATAAATCGATCCACAAATAAAGCGGCTGATTTCTTATCAACTTCGTATTTAACTGGGTTTCCCTGGGCGGGGATTTCGATAATAACATTGATATCGTGGGGAGGGTTCTTGCCGGGTGAGACGTTGTATAAGGGCATACTGACTCCTTAAGATTTAATTAAACTTAAAAAAACACTGTGTGATTGGTGGGTTAAAGAATAGCTTGTTTTTCCTGTCATTGTTAGTCTTTATCCGGTGGTAAACTGGGGTTTGTTTTGAATAATTAAGTATTTAAGAGGGGATATGTTAGGACAGTTAAGAAAGATGGTTGTTAAATTAGATGAAACTGTTGGTTATCAATTGCCATTGACGGATGAACGGGTCAATTTAAATGCTTTGATTGGACGGACTATTGTTTTGCGTCATACCGGCAATATTTTTTGTGTGCATTGTGGGTGTCAGACGAAGAAAAGTTTTAATCAAGGACATTGTTACCCTTGTTTTATTTCGTTAGCCCAGTGTGATATGTGCATTATGAAGCCTGAGCAATGCCATTTTGAGCAGGGAACCTGTCGAGAACCTGAGTGGGGCGAAGCTTTTTGTATGCAGCCCCATTTTGTGTATTTGGCAAAAACATCCGGTGTTAAGGTCGGGATTACGCGATATTCACAAATCCCTATTCGTTGGATTGATCAAGGGGCGGTTCAGGCATTGCCTATTTTTAAAGTGAAGTCACGGTATTTGTCGGGTCTTATTGAAGTTGTTCTGGCAAAACATGTTAAAGATAAAACCAATTGGCAGCGGATGTTGAAAAATCAAGTGGGTGATGAAGATTTGATCGTAGTGCGTGATCGGCTGGTTGCAGAATGTCAGGAGGAGTTGGCCGTGGTAGCGGGATCGTTTAGTCAAGATGCTATTGAATATCTTGATGCTGAGGCGGCAGTGGATATTCATTTTCCGGTGACCGTGTACCCTGAAAAAGTGAAGTCATTTAACTTGGATAAACAGGCTGAAGTTTCTGGGTTACTGCAAGGAATTAAAGGGCAATATTTGATTTTAGATACGGGTGTTATCAATATTCGGAAATTTTCAGGGTATGAGGTTGAATTGGAACTGTAATGTTTTAATCGACTTTATAGGTTTTTTCTTCGCGATAATAATCGTTAAATCCGACCGCTTTGGTCAGTTCATTGAAGTTGAGTCCAGCCGGTGGGTGGCCGTTCTTTAAGGCCGTTAAGGCGTGCTGCATGGATTGAATAGAGCTATTTAGCAAAGTGAGGGGATAGACGGCAATTTTATAGCCTAATTGGTGTAATTTATCCTGGCTCAGGAGGGGGGTTTTACCGTGTTCAATCAGGTTGGCTAGTTTATAACCCGGTGTGGATTGACAATATTGCTGCATTTCCTGAAGGCTTTCAGGGGCTTCTAGGAAATTAATGTCAGCGCCAATTTCGTGGAAAAGTTGAGTTCGGGCGATAGCTTCATTTAATCCGTGAGTTGCCCTGGCGTCGGTTCTTGCCATAATGAGAATGTCTGCGCCCTCGTTTCGTGCATCGACGGCGGCTTGAATTCGCATAGCCGCCTCATTTCGGCTGACTACGGATTTTCCTTGGGTATGGCCGCAGCGTTTGGGAGCGATCTGATCTTCCAGCATAATGCAGGCAAAGCCTGCTTGGGCATAGCCCTGAACGGTTCGTTTAATATTGATGGCATTGCCAAAGCCGGTGTCGCCATCACCCCAGATTGGTATTGAGACAGCGTTACAGATGTTTTGCCCTTGGTTGAGCATTTCTCCATAAGAGATTAGGCCGGTGTCAGGCAGTCCCAATCGGCTGGCTGAGACGGCAAACCCGCTCATAAAAGCACTGCTAAAGCCCGCTTGTTCGCAAAGTTTTGCGGAAAGGCCGTCGTGGCACCCGGGTATCGCCAGTAATTCCGGTAGTTCGAGTAGCCGGCGCAGTTGTGTGGCTGCAGATTCGTTGGATTTTTGATTGAGGGTGGCCATGGGAAGTTATTTTACCTAACGGGTGGTATGAGCAGATGAAGGAACTGGAGAGGATAGTAACATTTTGATCTTTTTTGAAAAGAAAAATGACGCTGTTGGACAAGGAAACAAAGTTTTTTTGTGTCTATAAATGACAATTTTACAAGGAACAAGTATGATAAAGGGTTAAGGAATTAAATTTGGTATGGTTTTTTTATACCCTTTATGTTCAGTGCGCTTGGAATTTTTGCGTTTAAAACAATGATGAGGGTGGTGATTAAATACAGTTTTTGAGGATATGAGTGTGGAACTGAGTGGCGGGCAGATTGTTGTCCAGTGTCTAAAAGACGAGGGCGTAGAATTAATTTTTGGGTATCCTGGTGGAGCAGTATTGCATTTGTACGATGCGATCTTTCAGCAGGATGATGTACAACACATTCTTGTGCGCCATGAACAGGCGGCGACACATGCAGCTGACGCGTATGCGCGTTCTACCGGTAAACCGGGGGTTGTGTTGGTGACATCAGGACCCGGTGCGACAAATGCTGTGACCGGTATAGCGACGGCTTATATGGACTCAATTCCCATGGTGGTGATTTCTGGGCAGGTGCCATCGGCTGTGATTGGTAGTGATGCTTTTCAAGAAGTTGATATGGTTGGAATTACACGCCCATGTGTCAAGCATAATTTTTTGGTTAGCAATGTGGCCGATATTGCTGAGACCATGAAAAAAGCATTTTATGTAGCAACAACAGGACGGCCTGGGCCGGTTGTCGTCGATATTCCTAAAGATATAACCGATCCAAACATTAAAGTGCCTTATGCGTACCCTGAGTCGGTGAGTATGCGGTCTTATAATCCACCACGAGAAGGAGATCAGGCGCAAATTCAGAAAGCGGTTGATTTATTATTGTCAGCGAAGCGCCCCATGATATATAGCGGCGGGGGCGTTGTTTTAGGAGAGGCGAGTGACGAGTTGCGAGCTTTTTCACGTCTGTTGGGTTATCCGGTAACCAGTACACTGATGGGCTTAGGGGCGTTTCCTGCAACCGATTCTCAATTTATCGGTATGTTGGGTATGCACGGTACATACGAAGCCAATATGGGGATGCATGAAAGTGATGTCATTATTGCTATTGGTGCGCGCTTTGATGATCGGGTAACGGGTAAATTAACGGAGTTTTGCCCCTACGCTAAAATCATTCATATTGATGTTGATCCGGCATCTATTGCCAAAACAGTTAAAGTTAATGTGCCGATTGTCGGTGAAGTCGGTATCGTTTTAAAGCAGTTGATAGCCGAAATTAATTTGAATCCAAGAAGAGTCGGGGTTGAGGTTTTGGCCGCGTGGTGGGATCAGGTTAAAGAATGGCGGTCAGTTAATTGTTTGGAATTTGATCGTGAAAGCACTTTGATTAAACCACAGTATGCGGTTGAACAACTCTATAAGGTAACGGCGGGGAATGCTTTTATCACCTCGGATGTGGGTCAACATCAAATGTATGCGGCTCAGTTTTATCACTTTGATGAACCCAGACGTTGGATTAATTCCGGTGGTTTAGGCACGATGGGATTTGGTTTGCCAGCAGCTATTGGCGTAAAGTTAGCACATCCTGATGCAGACGTAGCCTGTATCACCGGTGAAGCCAGTATTCAAATGTGCATTCAAGAGCTTTCGACTGCGCAACAATATCAAACGCCTGTTAAGATTATTAATTTGAATAATCGTTATATGGGGATGGTACGTCAGTGGCAAGAGTTCTCTTATCAAGGTCGTTATTCGCATTCTTATTTGGAAGCACTGCCTGATTTTGTGAAATTAGCGGAGTCTTATGGTCATGTTGGTATACAGATCGACAAGCCAGAGGACGTTACACCGGCATTAGAAGAAGCGTTTGCGATGAAAGATAGAACGGTATTTTTGGATATCATCACGGACCAAACAGAAAATGTCTATCCTATGATTGAGGCCGGTAAAGGGCATCATGATATGCGGCTAAGGGTCGCGCCGGGAACACCTATTGATAGGGAGTTGGCATAATGCGGCATATAATATCAATTTTGATTGAGAATGAAGCCGGTGCGTTATCGCGTGTGGCGGGTTTATTTTCTGCGCGAGGATATAATATAGAATCGCTGACTGTTGCACCGACTGACGATTTGACGTTATCCCGGATGACGCTGGTGACGCGTGGCAGTGACGAGGTCATTGAGCAAATTACCAAGCAATTGAATAAATTAATTGATGTTGTTAAATTGACCGATTTGGCTGATGTCGTTCATGTTGAACGGGAGTTGATGCTGATTAAGGTGCAGACTGAGCCGAGTAACCGGGCAGAAATTAAGCGAATGGCCGATATTTTTCGTGGCAAGGTCATTGATGTCACGTCAAAGAGTTATATGATTGAAATGACTGGGTCTTCTGAGAAATTGGATGCTTTTGTCGCGGCCATCAGCGAACATAATATTATGGAGATTGTTCGTACGGGTGCTACTGGGTTGCCTAGAGGAGTGGGTAGCCTGACATTGTGACAGTAAGTAGAGACTAAAACACAGGCTATTGATGGATTTTACAGCATTGATAGTGAATTATGATTAACGTTAACTTAAAAGAAAACAGGAAAACACATGCAAGTTTATTACGATAAAGACGCTGACCTATCAGTTATTCAGGGAAAAAAAGTAGCTATTATTGGTTATGGTTCTCAAGGGCATGCGCATGCTAATAATTTAAAAGATTCGGGTGTCGATGTTGTTGTTGGTTTGCGTACAGGCTCAGCGTCAGTAGCGAAAGCTGAGGCTTCAGGTTTAACAGTAAAGGATGTTCCAACGGCAGTTACCGGAGCAGATGTGGTGATGCTGTTAACCCCAGATGAATTTCAATCGCAGTTATACAAAGCAGAAATAGAGCCGAATTTGAAGCAGGGTGCAGCTTTGGCATTTGCACACGGTTTTGCAATTCTTTATAACCAGGTTGTTCCCCGTGCAGATTTGGATGTGATTATGATCGCCCCTAAGGCGCCCGGACATACGGTCAGGTCAGAGTTCACTCGCGGTGGCGGGATACCCGATCTTATTGCGATTGATCAAGATTCATCTGGGAATGCAAAAGCGATATGTTTGTCGTATGCTTCAGCGATTGGTGGTGGACGTTCGGGTATTATCGAGACAACTTTTCGGGATGAAACGGAAACGGATTTGTTTGGTGAGCAAGCGGTTTTGTGTGGCGGTGCAGTCGAGTTGGTTAAGGCCGGTTTTGAGACACTGACAGAGGCTGGTTATGCACCAGAAATGGCCTATTTTGAATGCCTTCATGAGTTGAAACTTATTGTCGACCTGATGTATGAAGGTGGTGTTGCTAATATGAATTACTCTATTTCAAATAATGCTGAGTACGGTGAGTATGTCACTGGACCTAAGGTTATT
>MPSY01000224.1 GCA_001901525.1 Methylococcales bacterium OPU3_GD_OMZ
TAATCATAGCCTGCACCCACCGTTAACAAATTCTCAATGTCTTCTGCCAAGGTTTGCTCAATAACCGTTTGTATCACGCCACCACGGCTTCTTTGCAGGGTTTTTGAGGTATTGATGGTACCGCTGTGGCCTATGCTATCGGCAACCTGATTACCGTTTAAATCATAAACCTTACCGTAATCCGCAACGCTATCGTCATATTCTGTGGTGGCTAAAAATCCCGCACCCACCCCGGTATTACACCCTGCAGTAGTCCAAGTCCCGTCATCGATGTCATCACAAGCGGTATAATCAGAATCATCGCCGTTAAAGGTGTTGTTTCGATTTTGTCTAAAATAAGCATTGCCGCTGAGTTCAATCTGTTCGGTTAAATCAAATTTCCCTGACCACTCACTAAAAAACAACCGATTAATGGTTTGATCCGGATGGGTAAAAATAGCCTTATTGGATTCATTTAACAATTGAATAGGAATCACGCCGTTGCCGACCATTTTATTGTCGGTCGCGGCTAAGGTTACATCCATTTCACCGCGGCCCCCGCGCCAACTGAGTGTACCCAAACCTTGTTTAGCGATGGTTCTGGAATGGTCGCGCCACCCTGAATCACCTAAGTGCTTAATATCAAGAAAATACCCCCAGGTTCCGTCATTGCCACCGCTACTTAACTCTTCAGAATGTCGGTCCCAACTACCGCCATAAACTTCCAAGACCTGCTCAGGCGCTGAAAAACCCGTTTTAGCTTTTATAGCAATGGCACCGCCCAAGGTATTTTGACCATACAAGGGATTGGAGCCTGACATTAAGGCCATCGAGTCAATGGCGTTTTCGGGAATCAAATCCCAATTAACGGTATCACCAAAAGGCTCATTAAAACGAACCCCGTTCAAATAAACAGACAAGCCTTGCGGCAACCCTAACAATGGCGATGCTGAAAAACCCCGAAAATAAACATCCGGTTGCAGCGGATTACTTTGTGCTTCATTAACAAAAACACTGCCCATATGCTGATTCATATAATCAGCCAAAGACAAACTCTGAGCAGCCTCTAATTGTTCAGCGGAAACAGACTGAACATTGGCCGCGACTTTACCCACATCAATACCATGGGACATAACCGGTGAAGCCGTCACTTTCATCACGCTAAGACTCTCGACACCTTCTGCGCTAACAGTCCCCACTGTAATAAAA
>MPSY01000225.1 GCA_001901525.1 Methylococcales bacterium OPU3_GD_OMZ
AGATCCATAAGATCAACATATGCAGATCATATACATCGTTACTGATCCGAGTGACACCTTTTGGCATATTCAATGCGTATTCCGCATTCGCCTCCCCTAAGCCTAAAAGCATCAAGAACAGGTGCGCAAAAATTTGCTTCGTTTTTTTCACGGAGAAATCCCCCAATTTAAATTTTAAAAAATTAATAACTCAGTGAAAATTTGACTTATTCAGTTCATAAGGTAACGGGTCAACGGAAGGCGGTCTTTTTTCAATCAAATCCACCAATAACTTAGCCGATGCCAGACTGGTGCTGAGTCCATTCCTAAAATGCCCACAATTAAAACTCAAATTTTCATATTTCTGATGACAGCCTATAAATGGAATTCCACTTATAGTCGCGGGTCGCAACCCTGCCCACTGATGTTCGACAACACATTTTTTTAAATCTGGCAACAATCGATACATAAAGTCAGTAAGATTTTCTCGCACTTCAGTTGTTATACTTTTATCAAAAACCATAGATTCAACAGTACTCCCAACAATAATGCGCCCATCTTTTCGTGGGATCATATATTGCCCATCTTGTAAAATAATACTGTCCAAATATCCCTCTGGCCCTTTAACTACAATCATTTGACCTTTAACGGGATAAACATCCATACCCAGATGCCGTGGATACGCCTTATCAGGAAATATTTTTTGATAGTTCTCACCCGACCACGCACCCGTTGCCAAAACTAAGTGATTCACCGGCAATAATCCTGACGTTGTCTCTAAATTATCTATTCTTTGTCCTTTAACCTTAACTCCCGTTAACGTGCAATTTTCCATGAATGTTACGTTCCGTAGAGTTAAAAAATATTTTAGAGCCTTTAGTAATCGCGGGTTTCTTACCTGATAAATTTCCGGCAACCATAGCGGCTCTTTAGGTAGGCAACCCAACTTTGACAATAACTCTGTAGGCGGATGAGAAGTGATCACTCCATTTTGTTGACACCAAGTGTTTAACAATTGCACATCATCACTTTGGGAAATCAGCAATCCACTCTTTAACCATTGCGGATCTATTTCTGTCACTTCATATAATTGTTGTATTAGCTTTGGGAAAAGCGTCATACTTTCAAAAAAAAGCCGCATCACAGCTTCCGGTTGTTGCTCCGGGTTGATGGGAAACAACATCCCCCCTCCCGCCCATGAAGCTTCA
>MPSY01000226.1 GCA_001901525.1 Methylococcales bacterium OPU3_GD_OMZ
TAATCATCCCTAAGCCTTTTTCAAGCACCGGGACTTCACGGGTAATCGCCTCATCCAACACGAGTTCTAATGTTTCAACATCAGGGCTGTGATGCGATTCTGCATCTTTAATAACGCGTCCCAAGGGGTTATCAGCAGAAGCAGTCTCACTGACCAATTGCGCTGACATTTTTTGCCCCGTTTGCATTAATACAAACAAACGGTACAAGGCAAAAACAAAACCAATCCCACCCAGGGTTAGAATGATATAACCGATAATACCGCCCTGATCAATGCGCTCAAAGGTATTCGGTGTTTGTATCAACATACTTAAAATAACGCCGCGAGTCGGGTCAATACCTAAATCGGCATTTCCTTTCGGCGCTGCACTAAAATCAGTTGCAAGATCTAAAAAGCGGGATTCGGGTTGCCGTGCCAGAGTTGCCAATTGTTCAGACTCCGGTAAGTAACGCAAATACTGACCTTCTGATAACGCATTAAAAGCACCAATACGAATGACTTTACTTGGCTTAGCTTCACCCGCTGCAGATAACACCTCTGCATTAAAGTGCACGACTTTACCCGACTCGGTCATCTCTTGTTGCAGTAAAAACCACAGTTGTTCCAACTGATCGATTGTTGGCAGCGCCTTGTTGTCGGCAATAACACTTAATTTCTGACCCCGCCCGGTAAATTGTGAAGAGACTAAGGAATGCTCAAAATCAACCCGCAAATCGCCAGCGGCTTGACGCGCTACGCCCAAAAGCTCCCCTAGAACACCACTTTTTTGACGTAATTTGGCCTCTAAAACCGTTAACACTTTTTCATTATCTTCCAAGTGTTTCTTAAGTTTTTTACTGATTTTCTCTTGCTTAATCAGTTCAGCTTTAGCTGCTTTTAAACGTTGCTGTTGTTTCAAACGCTCGGAAATAAATTCTGCTTCCCGGACTTGATTACGCTTCCCCTCAATCCCTTGGTTATTTTTAACATCTTCCAATAATTGGTCGAGTGCTAAATGTTCTGCTTGAATGACTGGGGAAACTAAAATGGCCGCTAAAAGTAAAAGTATTCTCATTGCCCTGCCTCCGCTGCCGGAATCGGTAGTGTTAACAAATTAGGGGCCGCTTCTTTTCGTGCGATACGGAGACCTTCTAAAATAACGCTGTTATACCGTGAGTCTAATTGTTTCCACTGTGAGGATTCTTT
>MPSY01000108.1 GCA_001901525.1 Methylococcales bacterium OPU3_GD_OMZ
CCTACGCCTATCGCGGACTACCAGCCCTCGCTTCGCTTTCCATGGCTGGCAGCGATAATTGTAAAAGTGACGTTATCGAATAGATAAACTGCTACATAATTTTAATCTGTCATACGCGGCTCTATCATTTCTATATCCAGTCATTCTGAGTAAATGACACCCGACCGGTAAGGCCTTATTATTTGAGCCACTGCTAACGCTGTATACTCAATGGGTACAAATACACTCAGAGTTTCGTTATTGATATAACGACTCATAGCAAGCTTTTGTTTTTAGTGGTTATAGACTAGGAAGCTGTGATGGAACTATTTAAACTTAGTCTACACATCAGTACCCTACCGATACATACAATCAAGCAAGTAGTGATCAAACAATTCAGGATGACTTTTAACCTGCTCAATCACTGGACTAAATTTAGAACGTAACTTATCACTGCCAAATAATGAAGCCCGGTTAAATCGCCCTTGCTTTTTAAGCCGCTTACGCCCTAATTTTATCAAGACCTCTAAGTTTCTTTTTTCGGTTCGCTCTCTGATTAGCGATAGAAGTCGTTCTGAGGAATCATCATTAACGCAAGTTAACTGGAGAAAAATAAAGTATTCCAAACGGCCTTCTTCTTTTGCTAACAACTGGCTAAAACTGATTGCTCCTAACAGATTCATTCGGGTGTAATAATAACTAACCATACGAAACCATTGAATGACTTCTAACTCACCAGTGTCAGGGTACTTTTTAAAACAAACGGCTATCATCTGTTCTAAATCAAGATTACTTTTTGCTTGATTAGCTTTAGCAGAAACCACAACAATATTATCAGGTTCATAACCACGCGTATTATCTACACGGTCAATTGACCAATCTGTTAACAACCCGCCTGAGAAAGTAAAGCGCTCTTTAGTAACCGGACAACAATAATGCGTTTTAAGTAATTCATTTTCTAAGTCTTGAGCACTGATAGAAACCGTTAACCCCTTTGCATAGGCTCGACACTTTATGGTCATCAATTTCTTTTCATAAAGCGTTGGCCGCTTACGGCTTGCCTGTTGTAATTCTGCTGCTTCATAACCTTCTGAGATAGATTTACGCACATCAATCGGGAAACGCCATAGTTCTAGGGGGAAATCATAGCGAAACTTATCAAAACCTAATTCAAAAAATTTGCAACTCATCCTTCACCTCTTTAATAAAAAAGTTCAGATAAATTAAAACACTGTTAGGTAAAAGACATTGTGGGTAAATGATGAAGGAAATATTAATTAAATATGAACCTAGTAGTGGTCAAGTAATTTTGACCACAATTTTGTATTCAGACCAGTAGATCTTTTAAGCAACATTTGGGGCAAAGCCATCGTTATATTGATGAGGTCTGACTTGAGTGTCATACCCGTTTATATAATCAAAAATATTTGTTATAACCACCGGGGCTATGACTTCACCCTAACCAGCCTTAGAACCTGACTCGAAATCGCTATTCTTTCTAGGGGTTGATTGTGATCAGTTCAACTTCAAATACTAATGTCGAGCCTCCGGGTATACTGGATTGGTCTGTATTACCGTAGGCGATGTCAGAAGGAATATAAAGCGTAACTTTGCCACCTTCACCAATCAATTGTAATCCTTCAGTCCATCCTTTGATTACTTGATTGAGACCGAATGTTATCGGCTCTCCTCGTGCAATTGAGCTGTCAAAAACGCTGCCATCTATAAGCTTACCTTCGTAGTGGACTTTTACCTGATCCGTAGCTGTTGGCTTGGCATCGCTTCCTGCTGAATGAATTTCATAATGCAAACCACTATCAGTTTCTTTAACATTTTTATTTTCGCTAACTTTTTCATCAATGAATATCTTGCCATCAGCTATATTTTTTTTGGCATTCTCAGCACCTTTAGTCCTAGCTGCTTTTTGTTCTGGTGGAACATTTTCTTCAACTCTTTTTTGAAGGTAGTCTTGCATCTCTTGGTTAACGAGTTGTGGATCCTTTGCGGCTTGCTCTCCCGCATAGCCCGTTTTGAGACCCTTAATAATTAATTCAAATTCTTCATTACTCAAACCAAATTGAGTAATCCCAGATTGCTGGGATATGATCCATCCATAGGTCTCTAGGTAACCGGCTTCATTTTCTGGAATAGTCTCTGTGCTTGTTGATGCCATAATGTTTAAAATGTCCTATTAATAATTTAGAAACAAGATTCTATCATGGAACAACTGCCAACATTGAAGCCTTAGAGATTAGAAACAACAAAATAAAGGGTAACACCCCGTTATGTTATGACATGACAACATTGACCATTAATATCAGGCGATACACCTCACAATTGACTCAAAATTAACAGCCCAGCACTTATAACTCAGCAGAAAATATACTCGGGGTTAGTGTTAAGTTTTACGCTGTGTTAGCTATTCATGGTCAAACTGAAATAGCAGATTTTTAAGAGGCGTCATGAGACGATTTATTTGCGGTTCTGACTAAGGTAAAAAAGACTAACACTTGATCTATCATATATTTTTAAACCTGTTAACAACCACTCGTGGAGCCAAACCATAGAAGTTCTCAAGGTGAATTTCCAATAATAGGCAGTTTCCTACTTAAAATTCAGCTTCAACCTGAAAGTGCATTAATGCTTTAGTCGTTGGATGATTAAGTTCCAAAGTTTCAGCGTGTAGATATAAGCGTTCAGCTTTTGTCCCATAAAGATCATCACCTACAATGGCTGTGTTCAAACCGTTAATATGTGCAGAATGAATTCGAAGCTGATGCGTTCGCCCGGTTATGGGGTGAAAGTAAACCTTGGTCTGGTAATTGTTTCGGGCTATCACTTGCCATTTAGTTTTAGCTGCTTTGCCATATTCATAACAAACAAGTTGTCGAGGCCTATCATCCAAATCAACACGAAGCGGTAAATCGACAATGCCTTCATCGGCATCTAATAGACCGTCTAAAAGAGCAACATAACGTTTTTTTACCGTGCGATTAATGAATTGTTTTTGTAGTTTCTTATGCACGTCTTTATTTAAGGCAATAACCATGAGCCCTGACGTTAACATATCCAGTCGGTGTACGATCAAAGAACCGGTGGCAGATGGATAGCTTTGTTTCATCCGTAAATAAACAGAATCTTCGATATTCTTGCCCGGTACAGATAAAAAATTTACAGGTTTGTTAATCACCACCATGACATCATCTTGATAAACTATCTTGATGGTTTTTCCTTCAGCAGGATTAGTTAATAATGGATTTTCATCAACATCGATGCCTTCAAGCATATGCGTTAAGATAGGTCGACACTTACCCAAGCATGCTGCATAAAAATGTTGGTGTTTTCTGATTTCTGATTTAGGTGATTCACCCCACCAAAATTCAGCCATAGCAAGAGGTTTTAAATCATGTTGAAATGCATACTGTAAAAGTTTCGGAGCTGCACATTCGCCTGCTCCTGCTGGTGGATCCTGTTGAGGTGTAACTTTAAAAATATCACGTAAGTTTTTGTGTACACCATCCTTATTTAAGAACCGGTAATTATCAAATAACCTTTGCTGTAAAGAATAAGATAAATCTCTACGTTGCCTTTTTAAAACCGTAATCCCATCTGTAAAATAAGAAAGATTATTACGTGCTTTTTGGCTTTGCTCATCCCAATAAAACTTTAAATCTCTTAAATGGTTCTTTTGCTGAATACTTTCTTTACTTAACGTGTGTTTCATTTGTAAATAGGCTTCATTATTTAGGCTTTTGTGAGCGATAACTCTCCGTTCTTTTCTATCTCTTCGCCCCGTTATCATACGAGCTCGATGATCTTGTATGGCTAAAAAACCTGCTGCCTCTTTAGCCGTTAGCTCTGTTTTATACGTTGCAATTAGAGGATTTCCTTCTAACTGTTTAATCTGTTCAGTTATTTGTGACAGTTCATCTTGTCCTTTCCTAAAAAAACCATCCGGTTCTAACATATCAAATACAGGCGGAACAAAGTGTGCAAGCTGATGGCCATCAGCTATCTTGCCTGAAAACGCAGATAAATAACCGACTTCACCTTGTTGATTCTGCACTAATAAAACACCAAACATCTTTCCTACAGCTGTTTCTGCACTACCGGAAAAACCAAAGTTATGCTGCCAATTTGACTGAGTTTCAAGAAATTCTTGCAATTGTTCTACGGCCAGCAGACACAAAGGGTGCGGCTGATAATAAAATGGAAAAGTAAACCGCTCAGGCAAGTCATACGAATCAATGGATTCTTTAAATGAGGTAAAAAGATTATCTTGCACAGGCATTGTTGGTTTTATTTTTGAGCTTAAGAGTGTTAACTTTACTGTTAACTATTTCAAACAACAAGCTGTATAAATTATAGAAATTAAAGGAACTGCATAAGGTCGTGCCGACAGGCAACTGACTTCAAAAATTATCAATACCAAGAAGACTATCTCAAATTCATTTAAACTCACTTAAATCAATGTGTCAGCAAAAGTCCAAGCGCATTTAAAGTAATCTTAATTTATTTAAAAACGTATCCATTTACGTAGTTTAAACTTGTGCTCCGAATCCAAAAAAACATGTCATAGCATATCTGCCTAGCCCTACCCTTTTATGTCAAACTGTCAACATTAACCCAATAAAAAAACGCACCCCAACCAATGTCAGGATACGCCTTCATAACGCCCGATGAATGAAACGTCAGTTAGATGTTAATTTTCTAAACAACACCTATCTAATTAATATTATTTCACCGGTCACCATCTTACCCCCAGTAAAATTATCAATGAGCTAGATGCATTACTCATACAATCTGTCTAATTAGTCTAAAGACAGTTAACGAAAATCAATAATGACTCCCCGATTTAAAACTGAAAATAAAAATCTATTTTTTTGTTAATGAGTAATAACGAAAACGGCATTTAAGTAACAAGTCTGATCCGTTCATTTCAACTGCAACACACGAGTCTTCTGTACTTCTTCCTGGAGCAACTTGCTTAATTAATTTACCCTCTTCAACGCGATATTTTAATGTCGCTGCAAAATTTTTCACTCTTGCATTTGGGTCAAAATCGATAGAACTACTTGTCAATGAACCGTCAGCTTTAAATAACCAATTTGTTTCCATAGCTGAACCTATATTTGCACCTTCACCTCTTGGGTTGTTCGCTTCCCAATTTACATTCCAACCACCTAAAATATCGCTTTAAGTAAGCGCTGTTTCAGCATTAGCAGTAAAAGGAACAATAAGGCTGGTGAAAATAATTAATTTTATGAACTTCATTTAAAACCCTCAAAATGTAAACACAATTAAGTAAATGTGCTGTGAAATAAAAAAATGATTGATTATGCAATCGTTGAAAGTATCCAAATTTGATAGAAAGAAGAAGTTCTTGATGCGATCTCGTCACCTCACATGAATAACCGCATGTGTCTACCAACAACAAGAGCGGATTATACATAAAAATATCAGACTAAATAATGTGACATATTGTAGCGAAGAATAAAATCCCATACACCTTCAATCAACTATACCGTAACCGTCTGCTAAACAGCACATTCCAATCTTATTTCAATTAGCTAGACTGTCT
>MPSY01000227.1 GCA_001901525.1 Methylococcales bacterium OPU3_GD_OMZ
TTTTTATTTCGTAATTGTTTAAGTTTGCCACGCTGTGTTTTGCTGTCTACTCTTTTTTTCTTAGCGTTTTTGCTTGGTTTGGTTGCACGTCGTATTTTTTGAACGGTAGTGGCACTTTTGATGATGGTGGTTAATCGCTCTAGTGCATCGGCACGATTTTTTTCTTGCGTGCGGTGTTGCTGCGCTTTTATGATGATAACGCCATCTTTGTTAATGCGCTGATCTTGTCGCTCGAGTAAGCGTTGTTTATAAAACGCTGGCAACGATGAAGCCTTAATATCAAAACGTAAATGAATAGCCGAAGATACTTTGTTTACATTTTGACCGCCTGATCCTTGTGCGCGAATGGCTGAGAGTTCAATCTCATCGTCAGTAATACTGATATGTGGCGATATTTTTAGCAAGGTATATTGTTCGATTAAGTCTTTTCCACGAGCTGATCCTGAAAAAAGGCTTAGCGAGCATCTTTATGGCTGGATAGCGGTTATTTGATTCGTTTTTACGAGCGTTTTTGCTCGCGCCGTTTGTTTTGCTCGCTTTGCTTGGCGGTAAATATAACAAGTTCTTTCTCAGCCCATTCAGTCGCTTCTGCTTCTGTTTTAAAGCCGGCTTGAGTTTTAGAAACGATGGTTTTTTTTGCGCTTGCGCGGCGTATTACTTCTGCGCTCCAAGTGTCTTTTTCTTGTGATGTGCGAATACTGTATTTTTTGCTTTCTTTCATGGTGTGTTGAGTTCTATTAAAGTTAAAAGATTATTTTCTAAAAGGGGGCGCTACCCTTTGTTTGGTCTTCCTTGCGGCCTTGATTTGGCTGGTTTCTTTTATTGTTGCACTGTACTTTCTATCGAGTCTGTTCTGTGATTTAAACGTTGCAATGTTGGTCTATTAATGAAGTGCTAATAAAGTTTCTGGCAGGTGTTTAAAGAAAGTTATTTTTGGAGAATATAACACGAACATGAACAAATCGCTTTGGATGAAATTAGTTATTTCTTTTGTGCTTCTAATAGGTCTGGTTTTAAGGGGCACACAATCGATAGATAAAAGTGGTGAAAAGGAAATAGATCAATCAATGGTAGGAATGTTTCTTGGGTTTTGTAGATGGAGATTTAACGTGTATTAGTTCCGCCTTAATCTGACACTTCAGCTTGAACTGAAGAGAGTTACCCGTTTTGATAAAGGTG
>MPSY01000109.1 GCA_001901525.1 Methylococcales bacterium OPU3_GD_OMZ
GCTATATCATATGCGGTAAAATTAACTTTTGCTACCCCATCATTTGTCGTACCGGTGGGAAGGGTGACTTCCCATGCCCATGTAGAATCGTCATCGGCTTTACTTGTTTTGGCTAAAGCGGTAAAAGAATCCGTAGAATTCGAGCCATAGGTTACATCAAGTGTAGGTTCTGGGCTTGTACCGGCAGGTTCACTCATTTTTGCAATAAAATCAACTTCGTCATTTCCTTTACCAAATTTCACAGAATCTGTCTTAAACTTATTTGTATAGGTATTGTAAACGGTTTGAAGAGTCGAATTATAATAATGAGATGAAATTGTTGGCACTGTTGCATCGATAATCACATTTGACAGATCGTCACTTTCAGATTTATTACCTGCTGTATCTTCACTGGTTGCATATACTTTATATGTGGCGTCAGCCATATTTATTAATGGTGCCAATGTTATTGTCGTTACACCGGTATCTACGGTATCAAAGACTGCCAGAGTTGTGTCTGGTGTTGCATTTACATGATATAGATTAATAAACGAACCCAATTCAATATTGGTTATATCAAAATTGGGTTTTTGTGCTTTGGTTACATTATCTGTAGTACTTTGGCCAAAATCTGTTGCGGCGGTCATGTCAGGCGCTGTGGGGATGGACGGTGCAACATTATCAATAACGAATGCCAATACTGCGCTGGTATCCTGAACATTTCCGGCAGAATCGATGGCAATAACACCGGCTGTATGATACCCACTGGCTAAAGCAGTACTCACCCTGAACGTATCTGTGGTGACCTGAGACATAATCGAATCACGCCCTACAGATGCCCCTGCATCAATAACAAGCCGCAATGAGTCAATTGTTGATGATAAACCTGTAAATATAAAATGTGGCTGCTGTTTATTCGTTATATTATCATCATCTTTAAAACCGGTATCATCGACTGTTAACATATCAGGCGTATTGGGTATATCCGGTGGAATAGTGTCAATCCTCACAAATGTATTGGTTCCATCCGAACCCCAGTTGCCTGCTACATCTTTTGCCACTGCCGTGACAAGATAGGTACCGTTGGCATAACTCGAAGGTGTCAAGTCTTTCGTCGTTGATGTAGTCACATCTCTAACAACTATAGAAGTTCGCGCAGCTAAAGTAGTGGCGTCTGAGGCCACTTTCAGGTAAACAGAATCCGTATTGGACAAATTAGTTAAAGTAAATGTAGGCGTATCGTCTTTGGTTAATTTGTCCCCATCATTGATCCCTGTATCTGAAGAGGATTTTAATGCAATTGTTGGTGTGTTCGGGTCTGTTTGATCGACGGTCAAAGTTAGACTGGAAGCTGAACCGGTGGTCTGGTTCCCGGCTGCGTCCATAATTATGGCCCGGAACACTGCTTCGTCACCGTCTGAAAAACCGGTGAGCTCTTCCAATTCTCGTATCGCTGCAGATGTGGACGCCCCATTGATGGTTACATACTTGTACCCATTAATATCCGATGAAGCGATGGTTGTCCAATCTATATAAAAGTCTGCATGATCTGATTGAACATAAGATGCGTTATTGTATAAGGATCCACTACCGATGTATTCATAAGATCCATCAGCTTCCGCTTCAATCATGATGCGGCCATTTTCTAATGTACCATCATTCGCAATCGGCATTTTGACCTTTACACCTGTATTATCTCCATTCCAGTAACCGTCTACCACTTCTCCTGACACTGTTATTGTAATAACGCTATCGACTGTGAAGGCAGTGGGATCAGTTTCATCAACTGTTAAGGTAGTTGCGCTTTCGCTGTGGGTGGTACTATTTCCCGCTTTATCTGTTACAACTGCTTTAAAGCTGATCACATCCGGATTGGGATACTGGTCACTATATCCGCTTAATCCTTCGATATTTGCCGCTGTTACACTTATTTTTTTATAACCAGCCGTTACATCACCAGCGAGGATTGAATTTGAGGACCCTATATTTTCATAGGTGTCGTTCGCTTCTGCGTTTAGTTGGATCGTCCCCCCTTCCAAACTCGCATCAGATGTACTTAATAGCACTTTAACGGTTGCTCCGGTATTATCCTCATTCCAGTATGTGGCCATAACGGTACCGCCAGTTGTCACAACCGAATCAACCGTATTGGCACCCGGTACAACACCGTCAATCCATAAGTCTTTTTTCTGCTTAAGCGCGGTGTCTTCAGCGATTCCTGGCAATGTCAGTGTAGCATTATTCCCGGCCACGTCTCGAATCGTTCCGCTATTCAGCGCAAGAGAACTGGTATTAATATAATTCAACTCAGCACTGTATTCATTCGCTGCAACAGTATATCTAAATATGATATCAGTTGACCCCGTTCCTGAACTATAAGGCGCTGTGGATGTTGCAGTGCCAGGAGACTCATCTGTATCAAGAGCTAAATAAGGAGTACCACCAGTTGTTACGATATTTACAGTCCCGTTAAATTTTACAGTTATGGGCACAAGGTCACCGATTTTAAAAGGATTTGTATCGGTAGTGTCTGAGGATACATAGCTCACCGTTTGCGGTGTTTGATCGACAGTAATTGTCGTACCGCTAGCCGTTCCTGTAGTCGCATTCCCCGCAACATCGTCAATCCGTGCATTTAATGTAACAACATCTCCATCAGAAAGACTGGTATTGATAGCCTCAAATTGAGCTGCTGTTATAGAAACAGTTACATTCCCACCCAAGTCACCACTGGCGATTTGAACTGAATCACCAACATCCTCATAAGAACTACTGGCGGTTTTTCCAATGATCTGGACCCATCCGTCTTCAAGCGTTGATTCATCTTCAATGGGTACGACGACAGTAATACCAGTGTTATGTGAATTCCAATATCCGGATACAACCGGTTCTGTAACTGTTGTAACTGCACCCGTTTCAGGTGCGCTTGGGTCAGTTTGATCTACGATTAATGTTGTTGATGAGGCTGTACCTACTGTTTGATTTCCTGTACCACCGGCGCCGTCAGAGTAGTCTTCAATCATACCGGTAAAGCTTATAGTTGAACCCTCAGCAAAACCGGTTATACCATCGACATCACTCTCAGCTGCGGTAATGGTCTTATTTGAATTTAAATCTCCAGATGTAATGGTATATGCCGAAGAAACATTCGCATAAGCATTTGCGCCAATTTTAGCTTGAATATATAATTTTCCATTTTCGAGCGATGCGTCATTTGCGATTGGGACGGTTACATTTATTCCAGTATTATCCTCGTTAAGATAACCGGAAACTACAGGGGCACCCACCGTAACCACAACACCGGTTGGAAATGCAGAAGGTGAAACGCCATCAATATTAACCTCATAAGCGGTGGCCATTGTACCCACTGCAGGTAAGGTCAGCGTAGCATCATTCCCTGCTGTATCCCTGATATAAGTACCCGCAGTTAATGCCGTTGTACTTTCGTAATCCAAATCGGCAGAGTAATGGGTGGCACCTACCGTATATTCAAAAGTTACCGCACCGCCAGAAAGTCCAGATTTATCCACAGCTGCATCGGCAGTACCTGGTGTATTATCCGTATTTAAAGTGAGTTGCGGCGTACCACTTATTAATACATTCTCATTAAAATTCACAACGATATCAACCGATTCAGCTAATTTATAATCCCCATTTGTAGATGTTACGCTGGACACCGTCGATGCAGTCGTATCAACGGTTAATGTTGTAGCACTAGCTGTCCCGGTAGTCGCATTACCTGATTTGTCGGTAATTATGGCTTTAAACTGAAGGACGTCTGTATTTGTAAACCCATTGAGTTCTGTAACATCAGTATTGCCTGAACCCTCCCCAGATGCAGTCATTGTAATATCGGTGTTCAAATCATCGCTTGTAATCGTATATGAGCCACCCAAGTTCTCATAATCACCGTCTGCCTCTGCGCGCAATTGTACGGTCCCGTCTGTGAGACTATTGTCATTTGCAATAGGTATCGTTACACTTACACCGGTATTTGATCCATTCCAATAACTTGCAGTCACATTTCCACCAGTTGTCACGACTTCCCCTACGCCGAATGCTGCCGGGTCATCGCCATCTACCCCAAAATATCCACCCGTGGCACTCTGGCTTAATGATGCATTTGTTCCTTGGCTGCCCCAATCCGGCGGAGCAGGCAATGTTAAGGTCGCCGCATTTCCGGCATAATCTTTAATATACCCTCCGCTCGCCGCACTTAAGGCGGTCGTATTCTGGTAGTCTAAATAGACCGAATAAGCACCGTCAGGAACAGACCAATCGAAATATGCATACTGACTGCCATCTGAATAACTATTACTTGTCACAATAGTTGTTTCACCGTCATTAGATAGGAGTGTCAGTTTAGGCGCTCCACTAAAATCTATTTTTTCTGAGAAATCAACATAAAATTCTACTGTTGTGCCTTCTGCATACATGGAACCATTTGACATTTGACTAACTACACCATCAACGGTTGGTGCGGTCGTATCATAAGTAATGTTATATTGATAGTAGGATTTTGAATTTCCTGCAGCATCCTCAATGGTATAAGTAATATCATATCGCGTTCCGTCAACCAGCCCGGCAAATGTTGTTGTAACTGTACTACTTGCACTTGCACCATCCAAGGCATCGCTGTCCGTCTGAGTCGTCCCCGACCCACTTTCTGCCGTCCAAGTGATTCCCCCAGTTACAACATCCTCTGAACTAATCGTTACCTTAAGCTTATTCGATTTCGTATAATTTGAAGTAAGCGAAGATTGATTCCATGTACCATTCAAAGTTTGATCATCACCATCAACATAACTTGAGAGTGTAGGATCCACACGATCTGCAATATGATAATAATAGGCATTAGAACCTTTTTGAGAATCATTGGTAGTATTCCCATCATTTTCATCGTCTCGAGGACAAGCCCAATTGGCTGTATTTAAATCAAATTTCAGAGCAACATACAGTCGTTGCCCTTCAGTAAAGGAATTACTTAATGCAGAATACAAATCAGAATAATATAAATCCAAATAATATGTACTACCACTCACAAAACCACTTCCAGGTGACCAAGTTGTACCAGCGATACTACTTCCATTTCCAGCACCAAGTTCCATTGCGCTACCATCAAAAGCAGTTTCCGTACATGACCCAATATCTGCGTCATTTTTTAATTCAGTAAAGGCCTGCACTGTTGAAAAATTCTCATCTACCGTAAAGTAAATACGAACACCAGTTGCATTCTCATTAAAATAGTTTTGAGTCAGGTTACTTCCTTGCGTTATAACATATATGTTGGAAGTGCCATTCTCAGTGCCAGCAAATAAAAACGAGATTAAAATTAATCCCGAAATAAAGCGAGTTAGTAATTTAATTAACATCTATAAAAATATTGTCAGATATGTTAGAGGCTTACACCAAGCACCAAAATCCCATCCAACCAGCCTACGGTACCGAGTTTATTCTTTTTATCATCAGTAACATTGAAGGCGGTG
>MPSY01000110.1 GCA_001901525.1 Methylococcales bacterium OPU3_GD_OMZ
GGGCTAGGCTGCTCTAGGAAATGGCGCACTAAAGGGGCGACGGCTTCAACCTCACCCACGGAAACGGCATGAAACCATAATACCGATGTTTGCGCAGTCCCCTGATAAAAGCCCAACCGTTCGGCCCAACGGTGCCGGTAATCAGATGCCTTAAAGCCACGCCAATACAACCGCAACAAAATAAACGGCATCGCCAAGGAAAATAAAAAAGTATATAAAAAATGCATCTTATTCACTCCGTTCAACAGATAAGATCAACCCCGACCCAATCAAACACGGCCCCCATTCATCATTAATCTTCGGGCTTATTATTGGGCATGACCGCATAATAGATTAACACTATCAAAAAGAAACCTGCTATGCCCAGAAAAATTTCTGCTATCGGAAGCCCAACGGCCAACCAAATATAAGTTGGATCCAGGCCGCTGTCTTTATTTTGTTGGGCATTAATACGCAACATATAAAGACCCCGCTCAGTAAACTCCTTACTCAAGTGCACCGGTGATGCTGCCGATCGATTTTCTACCGTTTCATCTAAAACTATCTCAGCTAAAGCACCCGTAAAAGATGATAACTGTAACAGCAAAGGTGCTGGGGCACCGGACTTATCGGTTAATGAAAATGCGACTTCACCTAAGCGTGGGTAAAAATGACAAAAGTGGCGATTCTGATGCGTGTCCCCCTTAAGATGGGCATTCAAATAAAAGATCGCTTCGGCAACCTTAAAAGAACAGTGCGGGTCAGGCTCACCTGGCCCATTACCATGCGCAAAGACAGAACCCGACAACAATAGTGCCACTAAACCAATAACTGTAAATAATTTCGAAAAAATAGTAGATCCACCTCAAAAAAGTTTACCGCTTATAGTCACGATGCTGATTTAATTTAACTGCACCTTGTTTAACACGCTATTTAGTTAATTTTTTCATTAATTCAACTTGCGCACTATGCCGTTTAGATTCATCCGCCGGCACGGCTTGTTGATAACGGCCATCGCTTTGTAATAACCAAGCCTGAGTATTATCTTTCAGGTAACAATCAAGTTCTTTTAATACTCTATCATGTAACACTTTACTGGTAATGGGAAAACTAATCTCAACGCGGCTAAACATATTACGAACCATAAAATCGGCACTGGATGCCAACACCTCATAATCGCCTTTATTTCTAAAGGCATAAACCCTCGTATGCTCCAGAAATCGACCAATAATCGAACGCACTTCAATATTCTCTGAAACACCGGGAACACCCGGTTTTAAACAACATACCCCACGAACGATCAACTGTACTTTCACACCCGCCTGAGAGGCTTTATAGAGTGCCTGAATAATTTTCTCTTCAACCAGTGAGTTCACCTTGAAAATGATACGCGCTTTATTGCCAGATTCTGCGTATTCTATTTCCTTAGCGATCCTATCCAAAACACCTTTATGAAGCGTAAAAGGAGATTGTAATAGCTTATTCAATTTAGCTACTTTTCCTAAACTGGTTAACTGGACAAACACACGTTGAATGTCTTCCCCCAATTTAGGGTCGCTGGTAAACAAGCCATAATCCGTATAGAGACAAGCCGTTTGGGGATGATAATTCCCAGTCCCCATATGCATATAATAACGAAATGTTTTTTCTTCTCGCCGAAGTACCAAACACATTTTTGCATGCGTTTTGTATCCAACGACTCCATACACCACATGTACCGCCTCTTTTTGCAAACGATTCGCTAAATCGATATTATCCTGCTCGTCAAACCGCGCCCGCAACTCAATAACGACAGTGACTTCTTTACCTGTCCTTGCGGCATTCACCAGGGCCTCAACAATCGGTGACTTGGCACCTGTTCGATACAGGGTTTGTTTAATCGCAACAACATCAGGGTCTTTTGCTGCCTGCCGTAAAAATTCAACCACCGGCGCAAAAGATTCAAAAGGATGATGCAATAACACATCATTTTTCCTGATCACGTCAAAATAATTCTTTTTACTGGAAAGTTTTGCAGGAACCTTTGGGGTGTACTTTGGAAATTTTAAATCAGGCCGATCAATTAATTTATAAATCTGCTGTAACCTGACAATATTTACCGGACCCTCAGCTAAAAATAAACGATCATCTGTTAATTCAAAACGTGCCATTAAAAAATCAACGGTTAACTCAGGACAATGGGTATCAATTTCAAGACGCACCTCATCGCCGTAATTACGCAATGCTAATTCGCCTTTCATGGCATTCATTAAATCATCGGTCGCTTCTTCATCAACAAAAAAGTCACTGTTTCGAGTCACTCTAAACTGATGACAACCGACAACAGTCATCCCATGAAATAAATCATTAACAAACTCATGAATAATAGAGGTCAGGAAAACAAAGTCATAATCCCCGCTGTCAGTCTCATCTTTAGGGAGTTGAATAATCCGTGGCAACGATCTCGGCGCCTGCAAAATTGCACGTTCACTATTACGACCAAAAGCATCTTTGCCCGACAATGCAATAATAAAATTCAAACTTTTATTTAAGATGCGAGGAAACGGATGCGCGGAATCCAAACCGACTGGCGTTAGAATGGGTCGTAAGTGTTGAAAAAAATAGTCTGATAACCATTGATGCTGCTTTTCTGACCAGTCAACCCGTTTCAGAAAATGGATATTTTCAACGGCTAACAGTGGGAACAACACCTCATTTAAAACACGGTATTGTTCTGCAACCAATTCATGTGACCTTATTTTAATGAGTTCCAACTGTTGGTGGACTGTCAAGCCCTCACTACTCATAAGAGGTGAATCGACCTCGGCTAGTTGCAATAAACCAGCCACCCGAATCTCATAGAACTCATCCAGATTTGAGCACGAAATACACAGATAATTTAATCGCTCTAATAGCGGAATGGACTCAAAGGTAGCCTGACTCAAAACACGGCTATTAAATTCTAGAAGACTAATCTCCCGATTAAAATACAATACCGATTGCTCTTCTTGCTGCTCACTCATGACTTATCAATTATATTTTTCCTGTTATAAAAACATGCCGATCCGTTACTTGTTCAACTGATAACTTCAGTCCTACTGACTGCACTTGCTGGTGGATTTCTGAAATAGAAAATGCGGCCAGTAAAGACTTATAAAAATCATTTTTTAAAATCTCTGGTTCTCCAGAGGCATAGTCATACACTAACTGTTTTGCCTCCGAAATGGAATGCGGTCTGATTAAATCCATAATAAAGACCCTTCCTTCGGGGCAAACGACCTGTTTAAGGCTCTCCCATAGTGTATAAGGGTCGTGCAAATGATGCAAAAGACTATTACTAAAAACCACGTGGTAGCGCGGTTTTGGAAACTGTGTTGCCGGTAATAACAGCCGATAAAAATTAATCCGCTGACGTAAGTGCTGAGGCAGCATATTCTGTGCAGAATCCAGCATTGGCTGGGAACCATCAACAGCATCGATGACACAATGTGGAAAGGCATGCGCAAACCGTTGCGTTATATCCCCGGGTCCACACCCTAACTCCAACACGGTTTCAGGCATTCTCTCAGCGACCAACTGCCCCTTAATCAAGGTAATAAAGTGATCATGTGCCACAGAAAAATCAGCGTTAGCATACGCTAGCACCTGAGTTTCATCTTCCATTAACTCCGGTTCAGTCAGGCGTTTCATCGCGGTGCTCTTATTGATTGTAAACCACCGGTATGTAACGCAATAATACTCTGGCCCTTTTTAAAATAATTTTGTTTAACCAAGTCATAAATACCGTAAAGCATTTTCCCCGTATAGGTTGGCTCAATCATAATACCTGTTGTCGCACTAAAATCATCCACAAATGCGAGTAACTGGGGTGATGTTTTGGCAAACCCCCCAAAATGATAATCCAAATTCAATTGCCACGATTGCCGCGCGACTTGATACGGTAATAACGCTGAAATTTCATCCTTAAGGTATGCCCCCCCTTTAAAGGCAACAAAACCCAAGACAGTAAAATCACCGGTGACTGATGATGCAATACCGGCCAGTGTAGTTCCAGTACCGCAAGGAAGACAAAAGTAATCACAAGGCTCACTGATTTCACCAACCAATTCAGCAACCCCCTTCAATGCCAAGGGGTTAGCGCCTCCTTCACTGAGCCAGTAACCTGTCCCATACCTTTCCGGCAAACCATCGTAATCTTTAATCTTACGCAATTCCCGGTATTCACTGCGGGAAATAAAATGCAGCTCCATCCCCCAGTCAGCAAGGTCCTTGAGTGTCCTATTAAATTCAAGCGGGGGGTCACCACGAATCCAAGCGACTGTCGGTAACCCCAACTGCTTCCCCACAAAAGCTAAGGCATGTAAATGATTAGAATACTGACCACCCATGCTTATTAAACAGCGCGGCTGTAGCAATAAAGCATGTTCTACAATATATTTTAATTTACGCCATTTATTCCCTGAAATAATCGGGTGTAACCGGTCATCACGCTTCATCCACAAATGAACACCGGCGGCCTTTAAAAAAGGATCATTAACCTTTTCTAACGTTGATTTTTCTAACTGATTTTCTACTACTAATAGTCGACTATCCAGCACTGCTGGTTCCTGCATCGACTATTTTCGCAGCCCTAATGGCCCAAGTGACATCCAAAGCCTGGCGATTTTCCACCACATCGTGTACCCGAAATAATTTAACACCGGCCATAACCCCCAATGCCGTCGTTACCGCTGTCGCCACAGCCAATTCACTGGGCTCTGTCACCTGACACACCGAACCCATAAAACGCTTACGACTCGCGCCTAATAACACCGGATATCCTAAATCAACTAAGGACTCTAAATGAGCCATCAACAACAGATTATCTTGCTTACGCTTGCCAAAGCCGATGCCCGGATCAAGAATAATATTATTAACAGCAATGCCCGCTTGCTGGGCTAATTCAGCTCTTTGCAGTAAAAAAGCAAGTACGTCCTCAATAACATGACTATAACTGGGATTCTCCTGCATATTTTTAGGTTGCCCCTGCATATGCATTAAGATAATGGGTGTTTGATACGTTACTGCACAGGTAAACATTGCCGCATCATCACGACCTGCTGAAACGTCATTAATAACTGTTGCTCCCGCCTCAATGGCCGCTTGAGCCACTATTGATTGCGTAGTATCAATACTCACGGGGATTGTGGCAGAAAGGTTATCTCTAATCGATTTTATAACCGGAACCACGCGCTCAATTTGTACGTCAGGTTCAACCGACTCTGAACCGGGCCGGGTAGATTCACCGCCAATATCAATCCAATCCACGCCCTCTTTAACCATTTGTTCTGCATGCTGCAAAGCCAGGTCTGTCGAGCGGTAACGCCCCCCATCAGAAAAACTATCGGGGGTAACATTTAAAATACCCATTAGAAGTGGCTTTTCAAACGCTGTTAAATTCAAAATTATTGCTCCCTTATCACTGCTGAATAGTCTGATTTTGCTATAATCAA
>MPSY01000111.1 GCA_001901525.1 Methylococcales bacterium OPU3_GD_OMZ
ATAAAAGCTTGTTTTGTAGAGGGTGATTTCCTGTTATCAATTTTCCATTGTTTAACAAATCGCTGAATACTGTCATAAGCACCGCTATAGCCTTCATCAAGTAACCCTTCAAATAAGCGCTGTGCAGTGCGGCGTTGGTTTTTGGGTAACTTGATATCAATTTCAAGCCATTGTTCCAGTAAGGGCTTGAATGAACCTAGTTTAGGTTCAGGTTGATGCTCACGATTATAAACAGGCTCAACTTGTGTCGATAAATGTTTTCTAACCGTAGGTCGAGAGATTTTAAGAGATCGTGCAATTGAACTAATCGACTCTCCACTCACAAGATGCCGCCTTCTTACTTCCGCAATAATATCCATTTGTAACACTCCAGGATGCTCCGATAAAATATCGGATTTTATACAATCTAGGGTGGAAACTTTTCAACGCTGTTTCCCCTAGAACCCTGGTAAGTTTTGCACGCTGATTAACATTAGAATACCATCGGTGCGACCGTCGAACTGCAATTTCTCATATTGGGTTAGTTTACTGTGATAGATCGCCAAAAGAGCGGCTTCTTCGCAGTTTTTCCAGCCTCCTACTATATAGGGGTGTGTAGCTCTGTAGGTGTCGACAATGTACTTGGCCATTGCGTCATGGATGATGATGCCATAGCCTTGTGCATACTCCTTGTAGGTTTTAGCGCCTGCGCCGTACATACAACCTAATACAGCAGATTTTGCGACTTGGCGTTCATTAGCTGATATATCATTAACTGGCTTTCTATACATTATCGATGCGAATTTTTTATATTCATCTTCTCCATTTATGAATAAGTCTAAGTGGTGCTTGTCGTCGACAACCCAATACGCAATTCGGTTTTCAATAGAAGCAAAGTCAGCATCAATAAAAGTTTGGTTTTTAGGGGTTTTGATCACAGACCTAATGCAAGATGCGATGGCCTTAAGTTTCTGACCACCATCGTGCTTGCCGGCTAAAATATCTTCAACGGCCCTTATTTGTTTAAGTGAATGAAGATAACTATGGGTGCTTCTGGGGTCAAATGAGATTGCGTCGTGTTACTAAATAAACGATCTAAAATCAGTGAAAAGGTTTGCTCATAGTTGCAAAACTATTAATCCTTAACATTTTTTATAGACGCCTATTTTGAGCCCGGAGGCTATGCTTCTTTTTCTAATCTTTGCGCCTGCATTCTAATTCTTTAAACCATACTTTCCATTGCTGATATTTTTCAACTAGTGGTTTATGTATTGTTTTGATAACCGTTTCTGATTGTCTATAAGTTGTGGGTGATAAATTGTTAATCAGAATGGCCGTTCCTTGTAAACTGGAATGTCTTTGCAATACTTTAAAAACAGGTGAAGTACTGCAATTGGCAATGCCTTGTTGTAAACAAGATAAATTGGAAAGTCCTCCGGATAGATAGATACGTGTATTATCAGGTTGTTGATTAAAATCTTCTAAAATTAATGCGACTCTAAATATAATAGCTTCCAGTAATAAACAAGCGATCTGTTTTTTGGATAGATGTTCAACGGATTTGGAGAATTGCATTCTAATATCAGAACGAAAAAAAGGGGCTCCTATTCCAGTGGGTTCAGCGATACAAAATATATCAGCGATGTTAGCTAGGTCTTTTATTTTGCATGTTTGGAAAGGATAAATCTGTAAGGCAGCAGTTATGGAGTTTAGGGTCCCTTCAATAGCGATGATCTGGTTTCTTTGATGATCCTGATAAACTAGAGTGTGCAGATAGACATCAGTTTTTTTGTTAGACTGTTTGGGTTCGGAACGTGCGACAAAACCCCCAGAACCAAGATTAACCAAGATTTCGGATTCATCGTTGTTGTTAAAAGTCACATTGGCGAGCAATGCGGCAGATTGGTCGGCAATACTCACTTTTAAAATAGCATCGTGATTGAGGGGTAAATTGAGATTTATAGAAGGGTGGATTTTAGGCAAGATCTTTATAGGTATTGAAAAAATATCACCTAAAGTTTTTGACCATTGCCCTGAATGAATATCCATGAGCAGTGTTCTTGCAGCCATAGACGTATCTGTCATAAAATGCCTTCCTGCTGTCCAGTGCCAAATGATGAAGCTATCCAAAGTACCAATTAGCAATGTTTTATTAGCAATGCTTGGCAATAATTCTGGTTGTCGTTGCAATAAAGACCGGAGTTTGGGGGCAAAGTAATAAGGCGTTAAAGGTAGTCCGCTTAACTGCCTAATCAGTGGGTTGTGTTTGATTAATTCGGTGCAACTGGCTTGGCCGCTATTATCCTGCCATGAAATAAGCTTTGTTACTGGTAATCCACTTGTGCTATTCCAAACAAGAAAAGAGGATCTTTGATAGCAAATACCAAGTAATGGTTTTGTTTCACAAGTGTTTTGACATTTTTTTAACAGCCGCTCAACGATTGATAGATATTCCATTGCATCGCTGACATATTGGCCTTGGTCTACGCTTATTGTCGGTGCAAGGTCGGAAAAGCTGTCTTCAATTTGGCTGCTGTTATTACAAATTGCTGCTTTTATAGCGGTTGTTCCGAGGTCTAGGGCAATGGTATTTAATGTAGTAGCCATTTGCTTGCACATGATTCAATTTCTTGATCTATAGTCGCCTGATCCCATTTAAGTTCTTTGCTACAAAGCTGGGCTAAATGGTTGAGTTCAATGTCGGTCATTCTGTGTAGAATCAGTAAAGGGACACGCCGGCGTAGGAGGTCTTCTAGGTGAATAACCATCTCATTTTTCAGGCAGAATAAGAGGTCGGCAACAATTAAGGGTACATGAGGCATAATGCGTTGTGCTAATGGTGGATCCTGATCTATATTGAGTAGTATTTCAGCCACATGTTTTCCATGTCTGCGCAGTAACCAAAGAATGCTTTCATCATCAACACCCAGTGTCTGTGCTTTTTCACGGGTCTGTTGTTGCCATTCTTTGAAGTTTTGCTCAGGTAACCAGGGCATTGGGGTGGTAAGGGTTTTACCATCGATATGATTGCCGAGATAATGGCAAACGGCATCGACAATATGGCCGGCATCTTCACGAGATGAGGTTAATTTTCCACCGATAGAGTATAGCAACCCCTGATTAAATGATTTTAACTGCCAATCTCGACTCACCGATGAAGGGGATTGTTGGGTACTGCATTGTAGAACTCTGAGTCCTGCAAATTGACCTTGAATATCACTTTCAGTCCATTGTGTTTTTAATGCAAAATTAACTTCGCTGAGTAAATAATCTATATCTTGTTTTTCAACGGAAACATTATTGATATCGCCTGAATAATTAGTATCGGTGGTTCCTAATAAAGTCTTGCCATACCAAGGAATGACAAAGAAAACTCGGCCATCACTTTTTGCCGTTAATAAGAGAGCTTCTTTTTCCAGTATTTTAGGTAGGACTAAATGCACCCCTTTTGATAACCGTCCCCATTGTTTTTCTTGGGCTGAATCAGCAATCCACTGTCCTGTTGTTTTAGCAATGGTTGATGTTTTTATCGTAAGGGTTTTATCTTCTATTTTATTGTGTAAAACGGCGCCAGTGATTAGATTACTTTCTTTAATGACCTCTTGAAGTCGACAATAATTTAAACAAGTGGCACCAGCAGTTTGTGCGCCATCAATAATTTCTAGTACTAAACGGGCATCGTCAGTTTGTGCGTCTAAATAGGTATAACCACACTTTAATTGAGTGTCATCAAGACACGGGAAATGCTCGGAGAACGCTTTGCTATTAAAATAACGATGGGTTTGTTTGGAATGCATGGTTCCAGCAAGAAAATCATAGAGTATTAACCCCATTTTTAAACGTAATGCCCTAAAACGACTATGCTGACTAACAGGAATGCCAAAACGAAGCGGCCAGACACGGTAAGGAGCTGAAGTGATTAGGTGCTGTCTTTCTATCAGTGATTTTTTGACCATGTCTAAGTCTAGTATCTCTAAATAACGCAAACCACCATGAACTAGTTTACTAGAGGCTGAAGAAGTCCCGCTACACCAATCATTTTGTTCAATGATAATTACTTTGAGACCCCTGAGGGCAGCATCGTATGCTGTCCAGGCACCATATATACCTCCCCCACAAACAAGCAAGTCATAGTGTTGATCGATATCAGAAGAGGAGGGTCTTTTCATTCACCCCTCTTTTTTAATGCCGTTTCTAAGTCATCAGTGATCAACATATCTACCTTAAAATATAAGGCTTTGTTAATGTCACGGTGGGTTTTGTCACCATAGGTTAGCACCAGTTTATTTGCGTTACGCAGAAAGTGCATTAGCGATGTATCTAAAGTATGGATAGGAAGGCAAACTCCATTAAGAAAGCTATACCTTGCAAGGATATTTTTAACATCAAAAAAGCTGTGAGCATCCCTAAAGTTATAAATCAACGGAATTTGGGTACTTAATTGATGTGCGTATTCCAAGCATATAATACTGAAAGAAGATATAACAATATCATTGTTTTGTGTTTTTCCAATGATATCTAGGCATTGTCGTATTTTGATCTGAGCGCTGGATGTATCTTCCCATGCACGATGCTTAATTTCTATTAGTAGCCTACTTTTGTTCCTGTAGCTATTTATAAACTCTTTAAGCGTGATTGGACCTTCAGCATCAACAGATTGACAATAACTTGAAAAATTTAATTGTTCTAGTTGTGTAAATGTAAAATCACAAATATGATTAGAAGGGTAACCCAGTTGCTCCATCAGACGATCATGATAAATGATAGGCACCTTATCTTTTGTTAGCTGCACATCAGTTTCAATGCCTTCAGCTTTTTGTTTTAGTGCCTTGTTAAATGCCAGCCGTGTATTTTCCGCTGCATATTTTGTAGCACCTCTGTGTGCATAAATATAGCTGTGATTTTCGTGGTTTATCATCATTGCCTTCTCAGTAAAGTTAACAATGAACTGAAACTCTCTTATGCCATTTGATTAATTGGTTCACCTAGCATTGACGGGCTACACTTGTCAGATATGAATCAAAAAACCTTCCTGCATACATGTAATGATTTTTAAAAGGATGTCTAGTTTGATTAAAAAATTAATCCTATGTCGTTGATGCTCGCCAAATACAGTAACACTCATTCCCCTCAAAGCTACAACCCTCCTTTGGATAAGCAGAAATTGTAATCACCCACTCCTTTCAAATAAAATCTACAAAATTGTAAAATATTTACTTACAGGTCTGTTTTGTATGTGCTTCACAGATCAAGTATTTTAGACGATGAATTTCTGCCAATAACGCTATATCAAATTTCTCAGAAATCATTGCATTAGTACTTAATTTGACTTGAAATTCTTCAAGAACATGTAGTGCTTGAGGCAAATGATCAGTCTTATGTTCATGTAAATAGTCTTCTAGATAATGTTGTGTAACAAAG
>MPSY01000010.1:0-2141 GCA_001901525.1 Methylococcales bacterium OPU3_GD_OMZ
CTACAAATTAATGAGACAAATTATGAGTTTTTCCCCTTTGGGCTTATCAGAGCCAATCCTTAAAGCAATAGCCGACAAGGGTTACTCAACCCCCTCACCCATTCAAGAACAAGCAATTCCTGCCATCATGAGCGGCCACGATGTTATGGCCGCTGCCCAAACAGGGACGGGGAAAACAGCGGGATTTACCCTCCCTATCCTCGAGAGACTCGCAAAAGGAAACTATGCCAAAGCCCATCAAGCAAGAGTTCTGATCTTAACACCCACACGTGAATTAGCCGCCCAAATTGGCGAAAGCGTCGCCACCTATGGAAAGCACTTACCGCTACGCTCTACCGTTGTCTTTGGTGGCGTCAAGATTAATCCACAAATAACCAAACTACGAAAGGGCGTTGATATTCTAGTTGCAACTCCTGGACGCCTGCTTGATTTACACCAGCAAAATGCCATTAACTTTAATCAACTAGAAGTATTAGTTTTAGACGAAGCTGACCGGATGCTTGACATGGGCTTTATTCATGACATTCGAAAAATTATTGCTACACTGCCTAAACGCCGTCAGAACTTAATGTTTTCTGCCACCTTCTCTAAAGATATAAGAACACTCGCAAGAGGACTTGTTAACAACCCAATCGAGATTTCTGTGAGCCCTCGCAATACTACCGCAGAAAATGTCACCCAATGGATTTATCCTGTTGATAAAAAACAAAAAGCAGCGCTACTTTGTCATTTAATTAACGAACAGCAGTGGCAACAAGTATTAGTCTTTACCCGAACGAAACACGGCGCTAATAAACTCACACGACACCTAGAGTCGCAGGGAATAAAAGCTGCAGCAATTCATGGCAACAAAAGTCAAGCAGCCAGAACCAAAGCACTCGCTGAATTTAAAAGTTTATCCACACATGTCTTGGTCGCAACAGATATTGCTGCCCGCGGACTCGATATTGACCAACTACCCCACGTTATCAATTTTGACTTACCCAATGTCCCAGAAGATTATGTTCACCGCATTGGTCGGACTGGACGGGCAGGCTCAAACGGACAAGCAATATCACTCGTGAGTGCCGATGAATTCAAACAACTGTCTGATATTGAGCGTCTGATCAAACAAACCCTAACTCGTAAATTAATTGACGACTTCGAGCCCACTCATGATGTTCCTGAATCACAAGCCAACCATCACCTAACAAAACCTAAAAGAAATCATGTAAGTCATAGAACAAGACAGCGAGTAACGCGAAATACGAACACCGAAAAGCCAAAAAACACAAAATATTACCGCTCAAAAAGAACACCCTAATTCTTCAAACAACACCGCCTAACAATAAAATCACGTTGTTGTATATTGAGTTAAAAAACGATCCAATTGATTTGCAAAAGTTTTTCGATCCGCCTGACTCATAGTGGATGGCCCACCCGTTTGCACACCGCTGGATCGTAAAGTGTCCATAAAATCACGCATGGCCAAGCGTTCCTTTATATTATCAAGGGTATAAAGTTCACCGCGTGGATTTAATGCAAAACCACCTTTATCAATCACCTCAGCCGCCAAAGGAATATCACCGGTAATCACCAAATCACCGACAGCGAGCCGCTTAACAATCTCATTATCAGCAACATCAAACCCAGATGCTACTTGTAGCATTTTAATATAGCGCGACGGTGGAAAACGAATTGACTGATTAGCAACTAAAGTCAACGCTATTTTAGAACGCTCGACAGCCCGGAATAAAATTTCTTTAATAACCACGGGGCAGGCATCTGCATCGACCCATATATGCATAATTATTAACTTTAAAAAATCTGCGAAAAAACAAATGAGAATTGAAAAGACAGTACAGGATTCATTGTAACTCGGCTAGTAGAAAAGCACTTACCTAAGTGACAAAAATATTGCTCTGGCGTACTTGAAATAAGCAATATTCAGTAAAAGATATCACATTCTTATCAGGGCAGGATGAATAGCAGTGGTTGAATTGGGGTGAACGAAGGGGCTCGAACCCTCGACAACCGGAATCACAATCCGGGGCTCTACCAACTGAGCTACGCTCACCATAAAATCAAAACAAGAACTGGTACGCTTGGCAGGATTCGAACCTGCGACCCTCGGCTTAGAAGGCCGATGCTCTATCCAGCTG
>MPSY01000010.1:2147-31570 GCA_001901525.1 Methylococcales bacterium OPU3_GD_OMZ
ATTCGAACCTGCGACCCTCGGCTTAGAAGGCCGATGCTCTATCCAGCTGAGCTACAAGCGCTCTATTTATTGGTCGGGGTAGAGGGATTCGAACCCCCGACATCCTGCTCCCAAAGCAGGCGCGCTACCAAACTGCGCTATACCCCGAACACTAATACTCCAAAAAGCAAGGTAATGAAACAACGCTATGAAGCCTGCAAATAATACTGGTATTTCATCCTTCCGTCAATAATTATTTACACGCCCCAAACACCATGGTTACGACAAAAACATTATCAAACCACAGAAAAGCTTTTAGAGTAACTGACGCTTAACCGACTGATAAATATCCTCTACCGATACCTCAGCCTTTGCCAAAACCTGCTCTAATTCGGCCAACGTCTCAGCGCCATATTCTTTATCGCTTATACTGCCGACATTTATATACACATTCAATGCTGAACTCTTCAGTGCCGCATGGGCCGAAACCACACTGACGCCGGCATCAGTAACTACATTACTGTTGCCTTTTAAGGCCGCCTCCTGGCTTAATAAAATCACTTCTGCACTTGCCTTGGCGCAGGCTAAAGGCACTACGGTCGCTTCTTTTAACGCCGCCTGAATTGCCAATGTTCTACGCACTTTATCTTGCTCACTCTCTTTAGGTAAACCATAGGCCTGCATAACTTGGTTAAAACCCTCCACATCCGCCTTAATCATAGCCGTAAAATTTTCACGCAATGCTTCTGACTTCACCAATAAAGCCTTCATATCAGACTCGACTGCGCTGTACTTTGGCTTACCAATAGTTAAATTACAAACCATGCTGGTCAATGCCGCAGCTGTTGCTCCCATCACCGCTGCCGCACTCCCTCCGCCCGGAGTGGCTCTATGACTGGCTAATTCTTCCAGAAAAAGCTGAATTGATTTATCTTTGATTTCTGTCAAGTGATCTCCCTCCCCCTAAATTCCAATTGCAGATATGATCGCTTAACTGCAACACCCTATAGCTAATTAAATTATTTAATGACGACGCCAAGTAGTACCATCAGCACTGTCTTCTAGTACGATACCGCCCGCTTTTAATTCGTCACGAATCTGATCTGCCAACACCCAATCTTTATTTTTTTTAGCCATACTTCGTTGATTAATCCTTTCCACTATCTGCTGATCTTCTTTTGAACTGCCATCGCTATCTTGTAAAAAAGAGTCTGGGTCTTCTTGTAAAATGCCCAAACCTTCCGCCAATGTCTTTAAAGTTTTCGCATACAACTCAACGCCAGGCGCATTGTCTTGTTTCAACTTATTCAAAGTATTAGTAAGAGAAAATAAAACCGCTAAGGCTTCGGGAGTATTAAAGTCATCATTCATTGCTAATTCAAAGGCCGCCTGAGACTCCATTATCAAATCTGAACCGGTAATATCAACATTCCTTAAGGCCGTATATAACCGCACTAAAGCAGCTTTAGCATCATCTAAACTTTCATTAGAATAATTAAGTGGGCTTCGATAGTGACTCGATAAGATAAAAAACCTAATCACTTCCGACGGGTAATTTTCTCGCACTTCTTTTAACGTGAAAAAATTACCAAAGGATTTTGACATTTTTTCATTATCAACGCGGACAAAACCATTATGCATCCAATAGTTTACAAACTGCTCACCGGTAGCCCCGACCGACTGTGCAATTTCATTTTCATGGTGTGGAAATTGCAAATCCATACCACCCCCATGGACATCAAAATGGTTACCTAAACAACAGGTAGACATTGCAGAACATTCAATATGCCACCCGGGACGACCGCGGCCCCAAGGAGAATTCCAAAAAGGCTCATCTTCCTTTGCCTTCTTCCAGAGAACAAAATCTAAGGGATCTCGTTTACTCTTATCAATTGCAACACGCTCCCCAGCCTGCAAAGTATCCAGTTGTTTTCCTGATAATTGACCATAGTGAGGGAATTTTGAAACTGAATAAAAAACATCACCCGATGTACTCGTATAAGCTAAACCTTTTTCAAACAGCAACTGGATCAAATTAATAATTTGGTCCATTGACTGCGTCGCTCTCGGCTCAATATCAGGTGGCAATACGGCTAAAGCACGCTCATCGGCATGCATCGCATCAATAAAAAATTCAGTAAGCGATGAGATCTCCTGACCGCTTTCATTAGCACGTTTAATAATCTTATCATCAATATCGGTAATATTACGCGCATAGGTCAACTCATAACCTAAATAGCGAAAATAACGCGCCACAATATCAAAAACCACCATGACCCGTGCATGGCCAATATGGCAATAGTCATACACTGTCATACCACAGACATACAGCCCAACTTTGCCTGGTACAATGGGTTTAAACGTTTCTTTTTGTCGGGTCAACGTATTAAATATTTTTAACATTTTTAATTTTTTATAAAAACAGACTTATCATTAGGAAACTCGCACGACTCGTTTGCCAAAATATTTTATCGATCAAAATACCTCTTCCAGTATAAAACCAGATTTAATAGGCCTACGATAGTCAGCGAGTATTATAGCCTAAAGAAAATTTCGATTGTTATTTGTAAAGCGGCCTAAAAAAAATTAAAATATTAAATTACTATCGCTAGTCAGGTAAATATTAATGCGTACTTTTCATTTTTTAATACCCCTAATTTTATTTTCCCCTTTTTTATTGGCTAAGGAAACAAACATGTCAGAGATCCAAACTAAAGTTAAATTCAGCACTACTTCGGGTGATTTTATCGTCCAACTGGATACTGACAAGGCGCCAATTACAACAGCCAACTTTATTACCTATGTCACTGAAGAATTTTACACCGGTACCATTTTTCATCGCATTATTCCAAACTTCATGGCGCAGGGCGGTGGCTTTGATACTGAATTTAACCAAAAAGATGTTCATGATCCAATCATTAATGAAGCTGATAATGGCCTTGAGAATAATCGCGGCACCCTCGCAATGGCACGAACGTCAGATCCCGACTCAGCAACCGGACAATTCTTTATCAATTACAAAGATAATGATTTCTTAAATCATACCAACCCTACGCCCTCAGGCTGGGGCTACGCTGTTTTTGGTCATGTTATTGAAGGCATGGAAATAATTGATGCAATGACCGAAATTCCTACAGGAAATAGCGGCATGCACCAAGATGTCCCAGAAACCGATATTGTAATCGAAAGCGCTCAAATGATTGATTAATGGCCTAAACATTGAAAGACGAAATCCTTTTTATTTCTGATCTTCATCTTGCAATTGAGAAACCGCGAATTACAAAAATTTTTCTAAAATTTCTTTCTTCGCGGGCGACGCAAGCCAAAGAACTTTATATTCTGGGTGATCTTTTTGATGTCTGGGTGGGTGATGATGACTTAACGCCGCCAAATAAAAAGATAAGGCAACACTTAAAAAACCTAATCGCAAGCGGAACAGCCGTCTACTTGCAACAAGGAAACCGAGATTTTCTACTCGGAACCCAGTTCTGCCAGGAAACCGGTGTCAACCTCCTTGATGACTATCATTTATTAAATCTATTTGGCACAAAAACCCTGCTAATGCATGGCGATTTATTGTGCACTGATGACATTGGTTACCAAACATTTAGAGTCTTGTCACATACCGACAATTGGAAACAAGAAAAACTAGCCTACCCCTTATGGTTACGCTTAATAGCTAGCCGCTGGTACCGCTTTAAGAGTTTATTACATAAACGAAATTATGCTGCTGAGATTTTAGATGTTAATCAAACCGAGGTCACTAACACACTAAAAAGCCACAATGCCTTTCGGTTAATTCATGGACACACGCACAGACCCGCCCTTCATCATTTTACTATTGATGAGATAGCCGCTGAACGTTTTGTACTCGCAAACTGGACACCACAACAAGGCAGCGTTTTATGCTGGTCCCCAAAAGGCCATCACGTAGAGACATTACACACCTAACTTAACTACTGGGTATAGTTAAAACCTGCCCGATCTTAATAACATTACTCTTCAATGCATTGAAACGTTTTAATTTTTTCATACTAATGCCATAGCGTACCGCAATCTCTGATAACGTCTCACCACGCGTTATCTTATGTTTACTGAACGCCCTGATCGCAGTTCTTTCATCTATAGCTAAATGAACCGGCGTTACATCCTGATAATATTTATTAATACCTCGATAAATAGCCTGTGCTATTTTATTTTGATATCCCGGCGATCTCAGCCTTCTTTCCTCAGTAGGATTCGAAATATAAGCCGTTTCAATTAACACCGACGGTATGTCAGGTGATTTAAGCACAATAAATTTAGCGGCTTGCACGCTTCGTTTGTGTAACTTAACGATTCCATTTAACTCACCTAATATTTTTTTGGCCGCTATAGTGCTCATATCTTGTGTTGCCGTTTGCGATAAATCCAGTAAAACTGAGGCTAAAACATCGTCCTTATCATCGAGACTAACCCCACCCACAAGATCAGATGCATTTTCCTGATTAGCCAGCCAGCGTGCCGCTTCACTTGATGCACCGCCTCGTGATAGCGTATAAACAGAGGCGCCGTGTACTTTCGCATTATGGAATGCGTCAGCATGAATTGAGATAAACAAATCAGCTCTCGATTGTCTGGCAATCTTAAGACGCTTTCTCAAGCCCACATAATAGTCACCTTTACGAACTAAAATTGCGCGCATACCCGGGTGTGCATTTATTTTAGCCACCAATTTCTTTGCAACAGACAAAACAACTTTTTTCTCCTGCACCCCATGTGGACCTTGAGCGCCGGGGTCTTCACCACCATGACCTGCATCAATAGCAACCACCATTTCCTTAGCACGATTCTTGTTATCACTATTAGCCATGGGTTTAATAACAGGTGATTTCTTGACCTTATCTTTATCAAACAAATCAATAACCAAACGATGACCGTATAGATTGCTGGGTTTTAAAACGAAACTTTTCGGGTTAATTTGTTTTTTCAAATCGATGACAATCCTTAAGTCACCCTTATTACGCGCCCCACTACGAATTCGATAGAGCAAATTGTGATTAGCGGCAGGCTGTAAAAGATGCCTACCCAACTTTGCATTAACAATATCTACAACCAGACGATCAGGGTTCTGCAGCGCAAAGACTTGATGCTTGGGTAAGGATGTTGTATCTAAAACTAACCGCGTATGATCAGGCGCAGACCAAAAACGTAGCGCCTCTATTTGCAGTTGTTTTGCATACCCTAGGTTGGGTAGCAATATACAAAAAAAACACATTATGAGCGATATTAATTTCAGCATCCTATGATCATTTCAATTAATTTTAAAACTATGATTTTTCAAACACATTATCTTTTAGTTAAATTTAGCTACAAATTTCCAATGAATGACCCGCTGAACCAGAGCTGAGTTTTAAATGAAAATCCGGTTTCGGTAAATAGCCAGAACCCATTTCCGGCCACTCAATAAAACAATAAGAATCTTGCTGCAAATAATCCCTGATACCAATCCATTCAAGCTCTTCAGGATCTTTCACTCGATACAAATCAAAATGTACAATATTAACCCCGCTGACGTGATACTCCTCCACCAACGTATAGGTAGGGCTTTTAACAATCCCCTGATAACCCAGCGATCGAAGAACACCTCGGACTAAAGTAGTTTTACCTGCACCCAAGTCACCGGTCAAAAACACTAATCTTGATTTACCTAAAGACCGGTAGAGCGTAGCGCCGTATTGTTCCGTTTCTTCCGTTGTTTTAAATAAAATAGCCATTTTTAATTCACAACGCTTCTGATGTAAGGCATTAAATCACTTGCTAATAACCCACGCTCACCCAATACAGCAGCTTGATCCCCTGCTTTCCCATGCAAAAAAGCGCCACAGACAGCCGCTTCCATTAAAGGCATATTTTGAGCAATAAATGCGGCTATTATACCGGTTAAAACATCACCGGTCCCACCACAAGCCATACCCGGATTACCTGTTACTGTTACTTTCGTAGTCATTCCATTAGTAATAATTGTTCCAGGACCTTTAAGCACGACAACACCACCATACGTTGACTGAATATCTCTAGCGGCAGTATAACGATCTCGCTGAATCTCATCAACAGAGCAATGCATCAATCTAGCCGCTTCACCTGGATGTGGGGTTAAAATCCAATTATCACTAAAACCACCCCGTTTAGCCAAAAAATTTAACCCATCAGCATCAACCACTTTAGGCTGCTTATACGGTTCAATTGCTTTAAATAGGGACTCTCCCCAACTGTTCTGCCCTAACCCAGGACCAACTGCAATCACACTGGCTTTATCCATCAAAACAACAAGCTGTGAGATCTCCTCTACCGCATGCGCCATTATTTCAGGGCGCACTTGAGCAAACTGCATGGCATGCTCCATCCGCGTGGCAACCGAAACCAAGCCGGACCCTGCGCGTACTGAAGCCTCCGAGGCTAATCGGATCGCACCACAAAAACCATAATCCCCTCCAATCAATAAGACATGACCATGATCCCCTTTATGTGCACACCGATTACGACGCGGCAAAGAAACATTTACGGTTAACCATGCTTGCGGCTTACATTTATCATAAACAACGGCAGGAATTTCCAACGACGAAAAAAACAAATTCCCGCAAAAGGAACTCGCTTGCCCCGTCACCATCCCTACTTTTAAACCAATAAAAGTTATCGTTTGTTGCGCAACAACGGCACAACCCATCGGTTGCCCGGTATCGGCATTTAATCCTGAAGGAATATCAATGGCTATAACAGGAACACCCAAATGATTGATTTGCTCGATGACACGCTGATAATCCCCGGAAATACTACGAGATAAGCCTGTCCCAAATAGGGCATCAATAACGACATCACACGCCGTTATTGGCTCCAATAACGGCGTTTTTATCGCTCCTCCGGACAACACATAAGCATCTAAAGCCAACCGAGCATCACCGGTTATGGAAGATACCGGACCAAGCAAAAAAACAACGACCCTAAAACCTTTATTAAGCGCCTCAGAAGCAACCACAAAACCATCACCGCCATTATTTCCAGAACCACAAAAAACATGCAGTTTACGTGCAGTGGGGTAGCAACACTCAACTAGGTTAAAAGCCACACATCCTGCTTGCATCATTAAAGAAAAACCGGAAATCCCTAGTTCTTCAATAGCAATCCGATCCATTTCCCTGACCTGCTCAGCAGTATATAATTCAGCTGGCAGTTGTTTTAGATCTTCACCTGTAGACAACCCCCCTCCTTTAATTAACCCTAAAACAAACTCACCCAATCATATTCCATTAGCTACCCCTATACAATCGAACAGGTATACTTAAAATATTCATACTAATTTCACCCTTCCGCTAATGGCTAAAATAAACTTACCAAACCTTAGTACCGCCATTAAGACATGGGGGAGAGAATTAGGCTTTCAACAAATCGGAATTTCCGATACCTCACTCATGCAGGCAGAAAAACACTTAGACGACTGGGTTAGCAAAAACTATCACGGCGAAATGGATTACATGGTCAAGCACGGTAAGAAAAGAAGCCACCCTGAATCACTCATTCCGGGGACAAAAAGAATTATCTCTGTCCGTATGGACTACTTCACTGAAGACCCAGTTGAAACGCAGGCCGCATTAAACCATCCAGAAACCGCTTTTATTTCACGCTATGCTTTAGGTCGAGATTACCATAAAGTGATCCGGAATCGATTACAAAAACTATGTACACGCATTGAAAAAGAAATTGGCCCTTTTGGTTACCGTGCCTTTGTGGATAGCGCACCCGTACTTGAAAAAGCCATTGCCGAAAAAGCTGGACTGGGCTGGATAGGCAAGCATACTAATCTAATCAATAAAAATGCCGGATCTTGGTTCTTTTTAGGCGAGATCTATACCGACCTTGAACTCCCTATTGATTCTGCTACCCGTGCACATTGTGGTGATTGTATTGCTTGTCTTGACATCTGCCCAACGCAAGCCATCGTGGCTCCTTATCAACTTGATGCCAGACGGTGCATCTCCTATTTAACCATAGAGCTCAATGGAGCCATCCCTGAATCATTACGCCCTTTAATCGGCAATAGGATCTATGGCTGTGATGATTGCCAACTCATATGCCCTTGGAATCGCTTTGCTAAAAGCACTCAAAATCCAGACTTTAATCCTCGGCATAATTTAAATTCAAGTCAATTAGTTAATTTATTTTCCTGGGATGAAAAAACTTTTCTAAAAAAGACCGAAGGCTCAGCCATTCGTCGAATTGGCCATATTCACTGGTTACGCAACATTGCAGTTGCCTTAGGAAATGCTAATCCTAGTCAGTTAATTACTGAAACATTAACGAGACAACTCAGCAACCCTTCAGCACTGGTCCGAGAACACATTCAATGGGCTCTGAATCAAACGCACTTAAAAAAATAACACCCTAAAGCGCTGGGGGGGCTGGCGCAATCACCTGCCGGCTACCGTTAGACTCTGGCGAGGTTACCACCCCGGCAGCCTCCATATCCTCAATTAAGCGCGCAGCACGGTTATAGCCCACCTTAAAACGCCTTTGCACACTGGAAATAGATGCTTTTCTAGTTTCGGTGACAAAGTTCACCGCTTGATCATAAATAGGGTCTTCCTCACGCCCAACTTCAGCAAACCCCACACCCGCTTGATCGACAGAATCATTAACAACTAAATCAAGATAATCGGTCGGACCTGTTTGCTTTAAATAGGAAACAATTTGGTGAACCTCATGGTCATTCACAAAAGCGCCGTGTGCACGAACAGGCAAACTAGTTCCTGACGGCATAAACAACATATCCCCATTTCCTAACAGTGATTCCGCACCGCCTTGATCTATGATCGTTCTAGAATCAATCTTAGAAGAAACCTGGAAGGCGATCCGAGAAGGCACATTCGCTTTAATTAATCCCGTCAAAACATCCACAGACGGTCGCTGTGTCGCTAAAATCAAATGCAATCCAGATGCACGCGCTTTCTGCGCCAACCGGGCAATCAATTCTTCTACCTTTTTACCAACAATCATCATCATGTCGGCTAATTCATCAATGACTATAACGATATTAGGCAAAGGCTTTAAAACCGGGTGCTCCTGATTCTCTGCCAAACCCATTTCAGGCTTAAACAAAGGATCTTTAATTGGCTCTCCACGCTCTTGTGCCGCTTTAACCAATTTATTGAAGCCATCAAGATTACGCACTCCCAACAAAGACATTAACCGATAACGTCGCTCCATTTCAGCAACCGACCAACGAAGCGCATTCGAAGCATCCTTCATATCAGTGACCACCGGTGTCAATAAATGAGGGATACCTTCATAAACTGATAACTCCAGCATTTTAGGGTCAATCATAATCATACGCACATCAGCCGGTGTAGATTTGTACAGCAAGCTTAAAATCATCGTATTGATTGCAACTGATTTTCCAGAACCGGTTGTCCCCGCCACCAATAAATGCGGCATTTTAACGAGATCAGCGATGACTACAGCCCCCGAGATATCTTTACCTAGAGCTAACGTTAAAGCAGATTCAGATTGCTGGTAAACCGCTGAAGACAAAATCTCACGCAAGGACACCATTTCGCGTTCTTTATTGGGAATTTCTAAACCAATAACGGTTTTACCCGGAATGATTTCAACAATCCGGACGCTGGTCACAGAAAGTGCCCGAGCAAGATCCTTAGCCAGCCCACTAATACGACTCACTTTAATTCCAGCGGCTAACTGTAATTCAAACCGTGTAATAACAGGCCCCGGGTTGACGGCAACCACGTCCACATCTACATTAAAATCGATTAAAATATTTTCAACCAATCGAGACATGTCCTGTAATACACTGGCAGAATAACCTGTTGTCGTATTAAAATATTGATCCAGTAATGATAACGATGGCAAGCCCTTATCAGCTACCGGTGCTTTTTTCGAGCGTCGACGAACCACATTCTTTTTGTTGGGCATTGAGTCCAAGGTCATCGGTGGATCAAGCAAAGTATCTGTAAGCGAGGGCTCAATTAAAGTCATTATCGGTTCAACCTTATCCGTTGACTCAAAATCTCCCTCAATAGGCTCAACATGTATTTGCTTAATTGCTGGTGCTAACGTCTCACTGGCGTCAAAACCGTGTAACGGACCACTTTCTTGAATATTAACAGCGATCTTATTGGAACGCTGAGCATACGTTCTAACGTACACACTAAGACGAGCAAAAAATAAATTCATTTTTTGCCTTAAAAATCGAATTATTAACAATGAGTATTTCCCCACGCCATCCACAACAGCCAACCATGACAGATGAGTTAATAAGGTAATTCCTGCTAATAGTAAGGTGGATAGAAGCAAGGTCACGCCCGAGTGACCCAAGACCACGACCAGCAACTCCCCTAACTCTTCGCCTAAAATGCCACCGGCTCCGTTTGGCAATGAAAAATCCAAGCGAATAACATGCAAATAAGCCAATGTTGAAGTTGCCAAACCGGCCACAACAAAGCCAAACCAACGGAAACCAAGCCCCCAATGAGCCCGTTTACTAGGTCGCCTTACAAAGACTTGATAACCTTGCCAGGCAATCATAAAAGGAAAAAAGAAAGCGGTAATCCCTAAAAGACTTAAAGAAAAATCTGCAACCCAAGCCCCGACAACACCACAGGCATTATTAATAGCAACGCCACTGCCACTGTGTGTCCAACCCGGATCTTCATAACTGAAGGTTACCAATGCAATAAAAACAAAAGTAGCTAACGTTACAAAAGCTATAACCCCAATTTCACGCAAACCGCTTGAGGTGTTTTCTTCAATTATCGCAGCCATGCAACTTCTTCTCTAATTTCCATTATTTTTTTAAAGATAACAATACTATAGGAACTTTTCATTTTATAGTACATTAACTTAATATCAATCCCTAAAACAAGTTTTTAGTGTTAATTCTTAAATAATTAATCTCTGACTTTACCTGAACGGCAGTCATCGTCATAATATGCACCAAATTTCATAACATTGATCTTTGTGGAGATGATTTAAATGAGTACCATCCAACATTGCCGCCTTCTCATCTTAGGCTCGGGTCCTGCCGGTTACACTGCTGCCATCTATGCTGCACGCGCCAACCTCAACCCGGTATTAATCACTGGAATGCAACAAGGCGGCCAATTAACAACCACTACAGATGTAGATAATTGGCCCGGCGACAATAACGGCGTCCAAGGCCCCGAATTAATGGATCGCATGCGCCAACATGCAGAAAGATTCAACACTAAACTCTTACTTGATCACATTCACACTGTAGACCTTAACAACAGACCTTTTACGTTAACCGGTGACTCTGGAACCTACACCTGTGATGCTTTAATTATTTGCACCGGCGCATCGGCCAAATATTTAGGACTCGACTCTGAAGAAGCCTTTCAGGGACGCGGCGTCTCTGCCTGCGCGACCTGCGATGGATTCTTCTACAAAAACAAACCTGTTGCTGTTATTGGTGGGGGCAACACCGCTGTTGAAGAAGCACTGTATCTTTCCAATATAGCCTCGAAAGTCACTGTTGTGCATCGCCGAGATAAATTTCGTTCGGAGAAAATTCTGGCTGATAAGTTATTAGAGCGTGCAAAAAACGGCAATATCGTCATTGAATGGAATCATAATTTAGATGAGGTTCTAGGCGATGATATGGGGGTAACCGGCATCCGAATTAAAGACAGCCAATCCGAACAAACCAAAACAGTCGATGTTCACGGTGTTTTTATAGCCATCGGCCACAACCCAAATACTGAAATGTTCCAAAACCAATTAACCATGGACAATGGCTATATTACGGTTAATAGCGGCATTACCGGCAATGCAACCGAAACCAGTATCCCGGGTGTTTTTGCCGCGGGCGATGTGATGGACTCTATCTACAAACAAGCAGTCACCTCTGCCGGTTCGGGCTGTATGGCTGCACTCGATGCAGAAAAATATCTGGATGAACTCGACGAAAAATAAAATTAATGCCTGCTTTCACAATTAAGTGAGCAAAACCTTTAATGCTCACTTACCTTGATCCAAACTTTTCAAAACAACCTTTTCCAGACGTTCATAACGCGTTAAAAAATCCCAATGGTTTAGTGGCCGTTGGTGGCTGCTTAAGTCCGGAAAGACTGATCAATGCCTATAAACAAGGCATTTTCCCTTGGTTTAACCCTGGCGACCCCTTGTTATGGTGGTCACCTGACCCTCGGCTAAGCCTTTTCCCCAGTCAATTCAAACCCTCAAAAAGTCTACAACGATTATTTAAAAAAAATAAATTCACCCTGACCGTCAACCAATTTTTCCCCGAGGTCATACAAGCTTGCGCAAGACCTAGAAAAAACCAACCTGAAACCTGGATATCCCCTGAGATGATCAGCGCTTATAAAAGCCTACATAACAAAGGCTTTGCACATTCCGTTGAAGTGAGTCGTAACAATACCTTAGTGGGTGGTCTTTACGGCGTAAGTATAGGGCAAGTTTTTTTTGGTGAATCCATGTTTCATATTGAAAGCAATGCATCCAAAATTGCTTTCTATTATTTAATTATGAAACTACGCGAATGGGACTATCACCTTATAGACTGCCAAGTGAAATCTGATCACCTGATGAACTGGGGTGCGAAAGAATTACCCCGTACCGAGTTTATCGCATTAGTCAACCAATACTGCGTTAAAAGTACAGCCTTAGCTGCTTGGAAAAACAACAGTCCATGATCGATATTCCACTGATCATGGACCGTGAACACCCCTGTAGCTATCAGGTAAAAAAACAGGCACGTCTACTCTACGTTCATCCTGAATTCCCACCCATTAATAACCTATACACGCATTTAATTAGTCAAGGTTTTAGACGCAGTGGCCAACAATTGTATCGCCCCCATTGCGACAATTGCCAAGACTGCATTCCATTACGGGTACCCGTTAATTTATTTAAACCCTCCAAAAGCCAACGCCGTATTTTAAAAATAAATACCAATACAACAACACGGCTGACCCCTGCTACTTTTAACGAGCATCATTTTGAGATTTTCACTCACTATCAAAACAATCGACACTCGGGTGGGGAGATGAGTCAACTCTCAAGAGATGACTACTTGAACTTTTTAACCGGCCCATGGTGTGACACCTTATTTATGGAAATCCTTATCAATGACTCTATTGTCGGCGTGACCGTTATCGATCAACTTGATCAGGCACTCTCCGCTGTATACACTTTTTACCACCCCGACTACAGCCATCTCAGTTTAGGTCATTTTGCTATTCTGAAAATGATCCATCATGCGTCACTCAAAAACCAAAAATGGGTCTACCTCGGCTTTTGGATTGAACCTTGCCAGAACATGGCTTATAAAATAAATTACCGTCCGACAGAAGCCTTCATTAAGGATCAATGGTCTTTATTTGAAAAAAATCAATCAATTATTCGCTAAAAGCCAAAAATGCATTATCAACCAGCCGCTTCCTTTTTTAAGGACTGTCTATCGACAAAGTACAGTGCTATAATCCCCAGTTAATTTAACTAAGGTTACAATACAAATGCCAAAAGAAGATCAAATTGAAATGGAAGGAACTGTAATTGACACGCTTCCTAACACCATGTTTCGCGTGGAACTGGATAATGGTCACATTATTACCGCTCATATATCGGGAAAAATGCGTAAACATTACATCCGCATCTTAACAGGCGACCAAGTCAAAGTTGAAATGACACCCTATGATCTGACCAAAGGCCGGATTACCTTCAGAGGTCGTTAGAAACTATTCTTTCTCAACTGCTAACGATTCAATCACCAGCAAATCTTTGCTCTTAACGTCTAACGAAAGTTCACCGTCTTGAACAGAGACCAGCACATGCCCCCCCTGTGTTAATTTACCAAACAATAATTCATTCGCTAACGGCGTCTTGACTTTTTCTTGAATAAGTCGCGCCATTGGCCGCGCACCCATTTTACTGTCGCAACCATTACTCGCCAGCCATTGCCGAGCATCTTCATCCAACATGAGCGTCACATTTTTCTCTACTAATAAACTTTCCAATTCGAAGATAAATTTATCAACAACATGCCTAATGATTGAATTACTCAATGGCTTAAACTGTATCACAGCATCCAATCGATTACGAAATTCGGGACTAAATGTTTTATCAACCACCTTCATACTGTCACTCGCATGCTCTTGTTGGGTAAAACCCATGGATGCACGCGCGCCCTCCTCGGCCCCGGCATTCGTCGTCATAACTAAAATAATATTCCGAAAATCAGCTTTTCTACCGTTATTATCGGTCAATGTACCGTGATCCATCACCTGTAACAGTAAATTAAAAACATCAGGATGGGCTTTTTCAATTTCATCAAGTAATAAAACAGCATAAGGGTGCTTATTAACCTGCTCAGTAAGTAATCCCCCTTGATCAAACCCAACATAACCCGGGGGCGCACCAATTAACCGTGAAACCGTATGTCGCTCCATATACTCAGACATGTCAAAGCGAATCAAATCTACGCCTAAAACTTTAGATAACTGTTTTGTAACCTCTGTTTTACCAACGCCCGTAGGCCCAGAAAATAAAAAAGAACCAATAGTTTTAACAGAATCACGAAGACCAGCGCGCGACAACTTAATAGCCGATGACAATGCAGAAACCGCTTCATCCTGCCCAAACACAAGTAATTTAAGATTTTTCTCTAAATCCTCCAACACGTCCTTATCACTGGAAGATATGTTTTTCTCAGGAATCCGTGCAATCTTAGCGATAATAACCTCAACTTCGCTGGCACTAATAGATAATAATCGTTGCGATGGTGGTAATAATCGCTGCTTTGCTCCCGCCTCATCAATCACATCAATGGCTTTATCAGGTAAACAACGATCAGTGATATAACGGTCTGATAATTCAGCCGCTTGTTGCAGGCTCTCCAAACTATATTTAATCTCATGATACTCTTCAAACCTAGACTTTAAACCTTTCAGAATTTCAATTGTTTCAGCAACACTTGATTCAGTAATATCAACTTTCTGAAAACGACGCGCTAAGGCATGATCTTTTTCAAAAACACCTCTGTATTCCTGATAGGTTGTCGACCCAATACAACGCAATTGCCCTGATGCTAAAACAGGTTTAATTAAATTAGAGGCATCCATCATGCCACCCGAAGCTGCCCCTGCACCAATAATCGTATGAATCTCATCAATAAAAAGAATAGTATGCGGCTCTTGCTTTAAACCCGCTAACAATGTTTTTAACCGTTTTTCAAAATCTCCACGATATTTTGTCCCTGCGACTAAGGCCCCCATATCCAATGAATAAACCACGCTATCTGACAAATACTCCGGAACATTCTCTTCTACAATCATTTTCGCTAACCCTTCAGCAATTGCAGTTTTGCCTACACCGGCATCACCCACCAGTAAAGGATTATTCTTACGGCGACGACAAAGTATTTGTAAGGTCCTTGCTATCTCTTCATGGCGACCAATTAAGGGATCAATTTTTCCTTCTAGTGCTAACGCATTAAGATTAGTAGCATATTTTTGCAAAGAACCTGCCACTTCATCATCGACAGTTTTCGCCTCCCCCACAGAGTCGGTGTCACCTTCTTGGGCACCGCTGACACCGTGAGAAAGATAATTAACGATATCTAAACGCGTTACATCAAATTTATTTAACAAATAAACAGCATGTGAATCTTGCTCACTAAACAAGGCGACTAATAAGTTAGCACCGTCAACTTCTTTCTTATTTGAAGATTGCACATGAAAAACCGCACGTTGCAATACCCGTTGAAAACCCAGAGTTGGCTGTGTTTCACGGCCAGACGCTTTATCTAAGAGCGAAATCGTATCATCAATAAATTGCTCAACATCAGCTTTAAGACCGCTGATATTACAATCACAAGCTGTTAATACCGTATGGGCTGATTCATTATCAATTAACGCTAATAACAAGTGCTCTACCGTTATAAACTCATGGTATTTAGCATGCGCCTGTTTGAACGCTTGGTTCAGGGTTATTTCCAGTTCTTTACTCAACATAATTTAGGCTAGGCTTCTTCCATCGAACATTTAAGAGGGTGCTGATGATCACGCGCATGTTGATTAACCAATTCCACCTTTGTTTCAGCGACATCTTTAGAAAAAACACCACAAACACCCACACCCCGCGTATGCACATGCAACATGACACGCGTTGCTTTTTCTTCAGACATTGAAAAGAAATGTACCAAAATATCTACTACAAAGTCCATAGGCGTAAAATCATCATTCAACAAGACTACTTTATACAACGGCGGTTTCTTTAGTTTAGGACTGACATCCTGGACAGCCAGATCACCTGCCTTATTGTCATTTGGATCAATTTCAGACATTGGCAACCAAAAATAATTCAACGTTTGTCATAAAAGAAAGTCGTGAAATGTTAAAATTCAATTATATCTCAAATTTGTTTCATAGCCATTGCAACATACTTTTTTATTTAATGAGCAAACCTAATCCAATTTGGAAACCCCACGTTACTGTTGCCGCAGTAATAGAAAAAAACCAACACTTTTTAATGGTAAAAGAACGCTGCTCAGGTCAACTGGTTTTAAATCAACCGGCCGGGCATTTAGAAAACGGTGAAGACCTTATCACGGCCATTAAACGTGAAGTTCTAGAGGAAACCACTTGTCAATTTGAACCCTCGGCACTCATTGCTATTCAATTATGGCGTAAACACGCTCAATTCCCTACTTTTTTACGTGTTTGTTTTACCGGAACAGTCTCAGAACCTGACCCGACACAGCCTTTAGACGACGGAATAATTTCGACCCATTGGCTGAACCGCGATGATTTAAACCATCAAAAGCAGCGATTACGCAGCCCCTTGGTACTTGAGTCCATCAGCCAATACTTATCCGGGCAACGCATCCCTTTAACGTTGCTTAACTCATTAATAACCGTATGACCAAACATATTGTCGTAGGCATGTCCGGTGGTGTTGACTCCTCCGTAACCGCCTTAAAACTCGTCGAACAGGGGCATCGGGTAACTGGTTTATTTATGAAAAACTGGGATGAAGATGACGGCACCGATGAATGTACTGCATTAGCAGATCTCAAAGATGCTCAACAAGTTGCTGACACCCTTAACATTCCCCTTAAAACCGTTAACTTTGCCAGCGAATACTGGGATCAGGTTTTTGAAATATTCCTTGAAGAATATAAATCAGGAAGAACCCCTAACCCTGACATTCTTTGTAATAAACATATTAAATTTAAAGCTTTCCTCGATTATGCCTTTGACTTAGGTGCTGATTATATTGCGACCGGCCACTATGCCCGTGTCAGCGAAGAAGACGGGCACTATCGCTTACGCAAAGGACTTGACCCCAACAAAGAACAGAGTTATTTCTTATATACGCTCAAACAATCGCAATTAGCCAAAATACTCTTCCCTATTGGTGACATTCATAAACCTGAGCTGCGAAATTTAGCTAATCGCTCTGGCTTTGATAATCATCAAAAAAAAGACAGCACCGGTATTTGTTTTATTGGTGAGCGTAAATTCACACAATTTTTAAAACGCTATCTAGCCACACAACCCGGTGAAATGCAGACTCCTGAAGGCCAACGGGTTAGCAGCCATCAGGGCTTAATGTATTATACAATTGGTCAACGGCAAGGACTCGGAATAGGCGGTGTTAAAGGGGCATCTGAAGAACCTTGGTATGTCCTAAGTAAAGACTTAAGCAACAACATCCTTATTGTGGGCCAAGGGCATAATCACCCGTTACTGTTTCATCATTCACTGACCGCCAGTCAATTTGATTGGGTTAGTGAAAAACCACCAACAAGTATTCAAAACTGCACGGCTAAAATACGCTATCGTCAAGAAGATCAGCCCTGCCAAATTGAACCGCTATCTGACAATCGGTACCGCGTCATCTTTGAAACACCTCAACGCGCTATCACACCAGGCCAATCTGTAGTCTTCTACGATCAGGACATTTGCTTAGGCGGTGGTATTATTGATTATGCTGAAAACAGATAATCTCTCAACCATCACCCCTAAAACACGTTATAAAATTAAACAGGACATTAAATGAGCCAATCCTCACTCTTTGCTATTTCACCCATTGACGGTCGCTATGCAGACAAAGCCAATGAATTACGCCCTATTTTTAGTGAATATGGATTAATTCGCTCTCGTGTTCAGGTTGAAGTTCATTGGCTCAAGGCCCTTGCCGCACAGCCTGAAATTAGTGAAGTTCCCACACTGAGTGCGAGCGCCCACGACGTTCTTGATAGCATTGTTAACCAATTTTCAGAAACTGATGCTGAACGCATCAAAACTATAGAGAGAACAACCAACCACGATGTGAAAGCTATTGAATACTTTCTAAAAGAATGTATTCACGATAATAAAGAATTACAAAACGTTAATGAATTTATTCATTTTGCTTGCACATCAGAGGATATCAACAATCTCTCGTATGCCTTAATGCTAAAAGAAGGCCGTGAAGTTTTATTGGCCCACATCGATGCGTGCATTACAGCTATTAGAGATATTGCTATTAGCACCGCTACACAACCCATGTTATCGCGAACGCACGGTCAATCAGCAACCCCAACAACAACGGGTAAAGAATTTGCTAATGTCGTTGCCCGCCTCCAACGACAACGGGATCAATTAACCCAGATAAGTCTTTTGGGCAAAATCAATGGTGCCGTGGGTAACTATAATGCCCATCAAGTCGCTTATCCAGAAGTTGACTGGCCAGCATTTTCAGAAAACTTTGTGACATCACTCGGTCTTTCCTGGAATCCTTATACTATTCAGATTGAACCTCATGATTACATTGCTGAATTTTTCCATGCAGTATCGCGATTCAATACCATCTTGCTTGATTTTGATCGCGATATCTGGAGCTATATTTCACTTGGATATTTCAAACAAAAAACTATTGCCGGTGAAGTCGGTTCATCGACGATGCCGCACAAAGTAAACCCGATTGATTTTGAAAATTCAGAAGGTAATTTAGGACTTGCTAATGCTATTTTCTCGCACTTGGCAGAAAAACTACCCGTTTCACGCTGGCAACGTGACCTGACAGATTCTACCGTACTCAGAAATATCGGTGTTGGCGTCGCCCATACGTTAATTGCTATTCAAGCCACCCTGAAAGGCATTTCCAAATTACAAATTAATCCCGACACCATCAACCATGATCTTGATAATAACTGGGAAGTACTCGCAGAGCCCATTCAAACGGTTATGCGACGTTATCAAATTGATAAACCCTACGAAAAACTCAAAGAACTAACCCGGGGGCATAAAATCGGTCAACAAGAAATCCAACAATTCATCATGAAACTTGATATTCCTCAACATGCGAAGGAATCATTACTCACATTAACCCCTCACAATTATATTGGCTACGCCTCATCGCTAGCCAAAGCTATTGACTAATTAAAACAATGCTAGGGTATCTGTTTACTTTTAGCGGCCAACCGGTCTGGTTTTAGCTTGTTAAATATCATTTGGCTCTTGTTCTTTATTGTTGCCTTTATAACGGCAACAATAAAATTAATTTTTTTAGGTGACCAGGGGATTTTCAACGAACTGATAACAGCCATGTTTACCATGGCTAAAACAGCCTTTGAAATTTCTTTAGGCTTAACTGGCATTCTTTGCCTATGGCTTGGGATCATGCGCATAGGTGAACGCAGCGGCTTTATTAGGCTGCTCACACGCGCACTCTACCCTTTATTTCAACGCCTTATGCCAGAAATCCCCAAAGACCACCCTGCACTAGGTGCCATTGTAATGAACATGTCAGCTAATGCACTCGGCCTTGATAATGCCGCTACGCCTTTAGGGATAAAAGCAATGAAAGAATTGCAAACACTCAACCCAGAGCCTGAAACAGCGAGTAATGCACAGATACTATTCCTAGTCATCAATACCTCTTCGGTCACCTTATTCCCAGTCACCATCTTTGCTTACCGTGCTCAACTCGGTGCTTTACACCCCAGTGATGTGTTTATACCTATTTTACTGGCCACCTACGTTTCAAGCATTATAGGTCTGTTAGCCGTTGCCTTTATCCAAAAAATAAACCTCTTAGATAAAGTTATATTGAGTTATTTAGGTGGCTTTACCCTGTTATTGAGTAGTTTATTGCTTTACTTCTCACAATTAGACCAAACGAGTATGCAACAGCAATCAGCACTGCTGAGTAATACTATTTTATTTTCATTAGTCATCAGCTTTATGCTGGGTGCCGTTTACCATAAAATAAATGCTTACGAAGCCTTTATTGAAGGGGCTAAAGAAGGTTTTGAAACGGCCAAAACGATTATCCCCTATCTCGTCGCAATGTTAGTTGCCATCGGTGTATTTAGAGCTAGCGGAGCCTTAGATATCGGCCAAGAACTCGTTCGTTCTCTCGTGCGCGCCTTCAACGTTGATGACCGTTTTATAGATGCATTACCGACCGCGCTAATGAAACCTTTTAGCGGTAGCGGAGCACGTGCAATGATGGTAGAAACCATGCAAACCTATGGGGCCGACTCTTTTTCAGGCCGCATGGCGGCCATCGTTCAAGGCAGTACTGAAACAACTTTTTATGTTCTTGCTGTCTATTTTGGCGCTGTGGGTATAAAAAATATACGCCATGCTGCCAGTTGTGGACTCATAGCCGATATAGGAGGCATTACTGCAGCCATCGCCGTGAGTTATTGGTTTTTTGGTTAAAACCCCTAACCCGAGGTTCGCTTCAACAAACATCAAACGCCAGCACTGATTTACTCTTAAATTACTTTTGTCTGCCTCCAAATAATCTTATAATAAGCAGTCAATTTTTTAAAACCAATCTAAAATCCTTTAAACCCGCATGCAGGTCCACCTTAAAACACTGGGTTGCCGCCTTAATGAAGCTGAGCTCGAAACATGGGCACAAGAATTTCAAAAAGCCGGACACACCATTACCCCCGAACAACAGAATGCGAATTTAATCGTTATCAATTCTTGTGCGGTTACCCAAGAAGCGGTACGTAAATCGAGACAACTTATCCGCCGCATCCATCGCAGTAACCCGGAAGCCAAACTTGTTATCAGTGGTTGCTATGTCACCTTGAACCCGGATGAAGCGGCCGATTTATTGGGCGTAGATCTTGTTATAAGTAACAAAGATAAAGACAGCCTCGTTTCCCTATCTCTAGCAAAACTAAGTACCGATACCATGCCGGCTATGTCCACCGAACCGAGTGAATTCTCATTATTTAGACGCGGTCGTCAACGTGCCTTTATTAAGGTTCAGGACGGCTGTCGTTATAAATGCACCTTTTGTATTGTCACCGTAGCAAGAGGACAAGAAGTCAGCCGCCCTATTTCTGCAATTATTGAAGAAATTAATCACCTACACCAAGAAGGTATCCAAGAGGTTATTCTTACCGGTGTTCATTTAGGCGGGTACGGTTCAGATATTAATTGCCACTTATCTATGCTTATTACTCAGATCCTAGAACAAACCACTATTCCTCGTCTTCGTCTTGGCTCGCTAGAACCGTGGGATTTACCGACTGGCTTTTTTACTTTATTTGAAAACTCTCGATTAATGCCACACCTGCATTTACCGTTACAAAGTGGTTGTAACACCGTTCTACAACGCATGGCTCGTCGGTGCAAAACTGAGCAATTTGCACAATTAGTCACGCAAGCTCGAAACCAGATAAAAGATTTCAATATAAGCACAGATATTATTGTCGGCTTTCCCGGAGAGACTGAACAAGAATGGCAACAAAGCTACCAATTTATTAAAGCAATGAATTTTGCCCACATCCACATATTCAGTTATTCACCCCGCAATGGAACCCATGCAGCAAAATTACCGAATGCTGTAACAACTACGATCAAAAAACAGCGTAGCCAAGCTTTACATAAACTCGCTAAAGAAATGAAACAAAAAACCTATCAACAACACATCGGTAAGACCTTCCCTGTGCTCTGGGAAAGTCAACACCAATTAACAGAACAAGGCACTGTTCAAGTTTCAGGTTATACGCCTAATTATTTACGCGTCACCACTGAAATAGCACCCTTTACGACCATAGAAAACAAAATAATAAACTGCCATTTAGTCACCGCTCAAGATGATCACATCGCAGTCACATTACACCATTAACCCGGCTGCATAGAGTGTGACCCAATCAAGACCCCCACCTTAATGCCAGCCACCGAACTGTTTAGTTGGGTCGCCACAAAAGCCGGCTTGCGTTCTATCTCTATCGGGCATAGCGACCCCTTCAAAAGCAACCCGTTGCAGATTCTTTTTTGTATAGCCTCCCATTTGTTTTGCTTTCTCCGCAATCGCCGTTGTTAAACTGGTAATATCAAAATTAACCGGTGTAGGGTTTGCCACAACCACTCTCAACTGCTCTTCACCACTGGCAGGATAAGCCGTTAAGATAACCGGATAGGAGGTGCCAGCCGGCAAGTCAAAACGATAGCGTGCATTATCAACCAACGAAATGGTTGCAAGAACTTGCCCGTTAAGATCTGTCTCCTCTACGCGGCTATTTTTAATAGGGTGCTCGTCATTACTGACTATACCTTTCAAGGTATAAGCACCTTCAAAACGCTGTTGAACCTTGCCCTGACCCATCAGTAACGTATTGGATTCCTGCTTACTCTCACAATCTGAAATTAACACTGAAAATAGTACGGTCCAAATAATCAAACCATATCGCTTACAACACTGTTCTTTATAATTTCACCTCGTAAAAAAATTACCTACTCTTACCTGGTACATTTATTTTTTAATTTCACCACGGTAAGCGGTCGCACCAATAATAGCCGCGGCCGGAACCACAAAATTAACGACGGGAATACTCATCCCCAGCATAACCAGACCACCAAATACTAAACTACCCCATCGAGCCTGTTTAACTTGTTCTCGTTGATCAGGAAATAACACCCCTTCAATCTCAAAGGGATAGGCCATATACTCTAAGCACATTGCCCAGGCAGCAAATATTACCCAACAAATCGGCGCCAATAGATTCAGCCCCGGAATAACAAACAACACAACTAATGGAATTACAAATTTACCCAGATAAGCGAGTCGTTTTAATTCTGAAAGCATGCTAACCCATGCTGTATTTTCTATCGCTTCGATATTAGCCTGATCATTACGCAATCGTTTAACCTCCAAAGCTAAGCGGCTATAGAAAGGTGCGGCTAAAATATTAGCCAAAATGGTAAAGGTAAAGACCCCTATCATAAGAAAGCCAATCACAAAAATAGGCCATATAAACCAATTCAACCAACTCAACCACGCTGGGATCATTTGCTCTAAGAAACCTGAGAAATAGTACCACCCAGAAACAAATACGCCCAGATACAACGCCATATTAATTAACAAGGGTATGATCAAATATTTACGAAACTCAGGACGTCGTAAATCAGTAAACCCACGTATTAAACATGAAAAAATAAATAAAGGGTTATTGGCTTTCTTACTATCAATTATCATTGCCGTCATTTCTCTTATACTCGTACATTATTAAAAACTAAGATACCTTAGCACCAACTCTCTATTCAATTCAGTCATTCATCCCTGTTAGACCGAGCAACCAACCGTTCAAGTACCAATAATAACGCGCCTATAGATCCGATACAATTCACACTATAATATATTTATTAAGATTACCTAAAACCTTTTAACGTCCATAATATTCACCCTTTTAACCGAAAGATAACGGCAAAAAAAGCAACCGTCTACGGTACAATTTGATTACTATAGGGCTGAATTTAAATGCGGAATTGATAAGGATTAACAGCATGAGCGACACACAAGTACTGGGTATTATTGGTGGCAGCGGACTTTATGAGATTGATGGTTTACAAAACACCTCATGGCAAAAATTTACCTCAGCTTTTGGGGAACCTTCTGACGCACTGTTGTGCGGTGAATTAAATGGCCAAAAAATTGTTTTCTTACCGCGTCATGGTCGTGGCCATCAAACCCCACCGTCTCAAATCAATTTTCGCGCTAATATTGACATTCTCAAAAAAGCAGGTGTCACCGACATCATCTCAGTCAGTGCCGTCGGTTCGCTTCAGGATAATCTAACACCCGGTATGTTTGTCATCGTGGATCAATTTATTGATCGTACTTTTGCCCGAGAAAAAAGTTTTTTTGGTCACGGTTTAGTCGCACACGTTTCTATGGCCCACCCCGTTTGCAATCGCTTAGGGGATCATATCGAGCAAGCCAGTCGAGATAGCGGTATTGAAGTGGTCCGAGGCGGCACTTATTTAGTCATGGAAGGACCCCAATTTTCAACCTTAGCCGAATCCAAACTTTATCGTAGTTGGGATTGTGATGTTATTGGTATGACCAATATGCCGGAAGCAAAATTAGCGCGGGAAGCCGAACTATGCTATGCCACGGTAGCCATGGTGACTGACTTCGACTGCTGGCACCCAGACCATGAAAATGTAACGGTTGAAGCGATCCTTAAAGTTTTACGTTCTAATGCAGATAACGGACGGGCTATGATTAAAAGTGTTGCCCCCATAATTCATGCTGACGAATCCGCATCAACCTGTCATTGCAAAAGGAGCCTCCAAAATGCAATCATCACCCCGCCCGAGGCACGAAATGACGCCATGATAGAAAAATTAAGTGCCGTTGCCGGACGCGTACTTAAATCAACCGAACCTTTCAGCTAAAAATTAACGCACCTTTTTTGACACACATACGCATTAAACGCCCTTATGACAAAAACCACCATTGAAACCTTACGATGGAATAACAACCATCTTGAAATGATTGACCAACGCATATTACCAACTGACTTTCAGTACCTTGCCTATCATTCAGCAGAATCTGTTGCTGAAGGCATACGCTCAATGGTGGTCCGCGGCGCGCCGGCTATCGGTTGTGCCGCCGCTTACGGTATCGCATTAGCCGCGCTGAACCTCAAAGAGGCTAACACCGAGAACTTTTTACAAGGCATGGAAAGTGCCTTTAACATCTTGTCACACAGTCGCCCGACCGCCGTTAATCTTTTTTGGGCGCTTGAAAGAATGCGCTTGAAAATGGAGACTGCCGTAGAATCATCCCCTAATGACATAGCAACAGTGCTATTAACCGAAGCCCATAATATCGCTACTGAAGATATTCAGACCAATCGATCCCTAGGGTATTTAGGCGCGACATTACTGCCCGATAGCGCCCGTGTTTTAACCCATTGTAACGCCGGCGCATTAGCTACGGCGGGCTACGGTACCGCCTTGGGCGTGATTCGTGCTGCTGTAGAATCAGGAAAAAAGATATCCGTTATTGCTGATGAAACCCGGCCTTTTTTACAAGGCGCTCGATTAACAGCCTGGGAAATGGTTCAAGAAAATATACCCATCACGCTTATTGCTGACAATATGGCCGGCCACCTGATGCACTGCGGCGACATTGATGCCATTATTGTAGGAACCGACCGAGTTGCCAGTAATGGCGATGTTGCTAATAAAATTGGCACATATATGGTTGCTGTTTTAGCAAAACGACATAATATCCCCTTTTATGTCGCCTGTCCTTTATCAACCATAGATCGCTCCATTAATAATGGCAGTGAAATCCCTATTGAAGAAAGGCCTAGTGAGGAAGTGACCGGTTATCAAAATCATCAATGGGCCGCCGAAGGTGTCAAGGTGCGAAATCCTGCATTCGATATAACACCGGCTGAATTAGTCACTGCGCTTATTACTGAAAAAGGGATTGTCAGTCATCCGAATAAAGAGCGTATCTGTAAACTATTTTAAATCAAAACACCCGGTAACGTACGACCGCTACTTTTTATCTACACGATGCTTAATATTATCTTCATCGGCTCATCGACCCCGTTAGCACTCACGGCATTGCAATCGTTAATAGCGACAAATCAGACGATCCTGGCCCTTTTTACATCTGATGCGCCACAACCTAACGCACCCGAACTATTCCCCGTTCAGATAGAAAATAATGAAACACTGAACCAACTGGCGCGCTTACATCATATTCCGTGCATTCACCTTAATAAACCTCTTAAAGATTACCTCCTTCAAATAAAAGGCCTTAATGCCGACTTAATTCTTACCTGTTGTTTTAGCCAAAAATTACCCTCCTCCATCTTTACCCTACCCCCCTTAGGCGCTGTCAATATCCATCCGTCCTTGCTACCTAAGTTTCGGGGGCCTGACCCTGTTTTCTGGCAATATAAATTAGCGTGTGAAACGTGGGGGGTGAGTTTACATAAAATAGCCCGACAATTCGATACCGGTAATATTATCGATCAACAACACTGTGATATCCCAGACGGCCTTCGCTCCTCCCAATGCATACACAGTTTAGCGCAAGCAATACCTGAACTATTATCTCTCGGCTTGGTAAAATTAAAATCAACCCCGATGCTTTCAAGCATTCAAAATGAACACCACGCGAGCACGCAGTCCCTACCCACGCCTTCCGACTATACCCTAGTTACCAAGATGTCGGCCCGGCACACTTTCAATTTCATTTGTGCCTACGCGACAATCAATACACCGATAAAATACGCTGTTCAAGAACATATTTTTTGGCTCATTAAAGGCATTTCATACAATCATATTATTATCTCGGAAGCGAGAATTAATAAAAACATAATTACCTTTCCATGCACCGGTGGTCAAATAAGCGCACGATACTACTTTGAATAAATCGTTGCACGAGAATAAAATTCTAGTTTGTTGTAATTTCTTCACCCTAACTAAAGTACTTTTTAACACCATGCAATCCCCTAAAAACTATCAACTCGTTAAAACAGGACTACAAACCCCTCTCGCTAACGGGGCTACACAATGCAACTTATGTCTTTGGCGATGCAAAATTAACCCGGGTCAACGCGGTTTTTGCCAAACGCATGTTAATCGACAGGGCACCTTATATAATCTCTCCTATGGCATCTTATCGTCAATAGCCATAGACTCCATTGAAAGCAAACCAGTAAAACACTACCGCCCCAATACCCGCGTTATATCGGTGGGTAGTTATGGCTGTAATTTTCGTTGCGGGGGCTGTCACAACTTAGATATCTCCTGGGGTGTTTCCGCATTAGACGACCTTGCCAAAGGGCAGTCAAAACAAGCCTGGGTGACTCCCGAAACACTGATTGAAGCCGCAATCAGCGAAGGGGTTGACGGCATAGCATTCACTTATTCTGAGCCAGCTGTTTGGTTGGAATATGTCTTAGCTGTCAGCATTCTGGCCCATGAAGCAGGACTTTATACGGTTTATGTAACCAATAGTTTTATTACCGATGAAGCCTTAGAACTCATGGCTCCTTATATTGATGTTCTTTGTTCAGATATAAAAAGTTTATCCGATGACTTTTATAAACAAATCTGCCCGGTAGCCACTGTTGAGCAAATTTTAAACACCATCAAAAAAGCCGCCACCTTAGGCATTCACGTTGAAACCAGAACGAATATCATTCCCACTAAGAATGATGACATTGATGAGCACTTTCGCATTGCTTGTTGGATTCGAGATAATTTAGGGGCCGATAGCCCTTGGCACATTACACGTTTTTTCCCTGCCTATAAACTCAATCACCTACCTGCCACTCCAGAAGCGTTACTCTTTGATGCCCATAAAGCCGCTCTTAAAGCGAGATTACATCATGTCTATGTATACAATGACAAAGGTTGTGATTGTGCTGAGGACAATAAACCTATATCCTCTTTTTTTAATAGCAACAGCGATAAAATGCACCAAATTAAACAATGTGCCGCCACCTGTTGCGACGATGATGGGATCCTCCTCAAGAAGTATGAGCCCTAATTCAGCCCCCACGAAAATAAGAGGTCTATATGTCTAGAAAAGTACAATGCGCTGTTCTTAAACAAGAAGCCGAAGGTTTAGAGAAAGCACCGCATCCCGGTGAATTAGGACAACGTATTTATAATGAGGTGTCCAAAAAAGGTTGGCAACAGTGGTTAGAACGTGCCACCGCCATTATCAATGAAAATAATTTAAGCACAGCCGATGCCGCAAGTATTAAATTAATTGAAAAACATATGCTGGGGTTTTTCTTTGGTGAAGGCGATCATGGTCAGTTACCCTCAGGCTTTAGACCGGCCGGCTCAGGTGGTAAGAAATAAGTTTACTCGACCACTAAAGAAAAAATGGGGGCCGTCACAACGGTTAAGTGCGAATAAGCCTCTCGCAAGGCCACCACAACCGCCTGAGGTGAATCGGCCTGCGCAAAGATATAGCCTAAATAGTGATTCCCCTCTGGTAATGGCAGCAAATAATTACCCTCTCGGATAATAATATCCACTTTTTCAATGCCTAAAACCTGACTGGCTGCACCCACTCCTTCAACGCGCCTTAGCAATCCTTTCTTGGCTATCGGGATCATCATAACGCCTCGTGCTGTTTCAAAGACCGGAACCTTAAAATCTTGCCCCATGGCCAGATTAATAACCATTTGTTCTAAATCAATACCACCATCTAAGCTAAAAACCTGACTACACTCCCCCCCAATAGTGCGGGCAGCAATTTCGAGAATCCAGGCCCCCTCTTGATTAACGCGAAGTTCTGCATGAACAGGTCCTGTTATCAGGCCATAAGCCCGACACGCCTCCTGAACACTGGTAAAGACTTGTCGCTGTTGCTGATCGGTCAAGCGCGTCGGGGTGACATAAATGGTTTCTTCAAAGAAAGGTCCTTCTAAAGGATCAGGCTTATCAAAAATAGCTAACACCTTTAATGCCCCTTGTAATAAATATCCCTCAAAAGCTATTTCAATGCCTGGTAAATATCGTTCAACAAGAACATGTGTCCGTAAAAAAAGATCCGAAGATTCTTTAATAATTACCTTTATTCGTTCACATACCGGCGTTAACTGCTCTAGATTATCAACACGTATAACACCTTGACTAGCTGATAAATGAAGTGGCTTTACCACACAAGGAAAAACCACTTCGCGCAATTGCGCAAATAACGGTTGCGTTAAATTTAATAAAAAAAATTCAGGAACACGACAATTCGCCTCATACAATCGGAACCGCGCTAAATCTTTTCGGCTGGAAAACTTAGCAGCGAGCGGGGGATTATGCGGTAAGTTTAAACGGGCCGCCACGGAAGCGGCTAATTCAACCGTACTATCATCACAACCAATAACAGCGACAATAACTTTTTCTTTGAGTTCTGCACATAGGGTCTTTTCTGCTTGCTTGACCTGTGAAAAATCAACATAAATGCCTTGTTTCACTTCCGAAATTAATGAGTTTTCGCTCTGCGAGGCAATAATGACATTAATGCCCAGTTGAGTCGCTGCACTCACATAAGGGGCAATGCGGTAGCTATAAGGTTGTGCTACCAATAAAACAGACGGTGTAATTATGAGCCGCACCCACCCCCTGCCGCGCCACAGG
>MPSY01000112.1:0-1420 GCA_001901525.1 Methylococcales bacterium OPU3_GD_OMZ
GAGCGTGGTGTTGGTGGCGATCACGCCATCGAGGTTAAATTCAAGTAGCAATGCGGCAATATGGTCAATTTCTTCAGTCGATAAATCCGGGGCAATTTTTAACACCAAAGGAACGTGTTTTTTATGCTTGAGGTTAAGGGCGTGTTGTTCTTTGGACAATGCGGCAAGGAGCTGTCTGATCTCATCGCCTTGCTGGAGTTGGCGTAAGTTCTGGGTGTTTGGGGAGGAAATGTTGACCGTTATATAACTGGCATACGGGTACACTTTTTTTAAGCAAATAAGGTAATCATCAGCGGCGCTTTCAATCGGGGTGTCGGCGTTTTTGCCGATATTAATTCCGATAATGCCGTCGAACTGTGCTTTTTTAACATTTTCAATCAGCCGGTCTACGCCTAAGTTATTAAAGCCCATGCGGTTGATAATGGCTTCGTGCTCAACGAGGCGAAATAAACGCGGTTTTGGGTTTCCGGGTTGTGGGCGCGGAGTCACGGTACCGATTTCAATGAAACCAAACCCTAAGGCCGCCAGTGAGTCAATATGGGCGCCATTTTTATCGAGCCCCGCAGCCAGTCCGACGGTATTTTTAAAACTCAGCCCCATGATGGTTGTTGGGGGTGTGTTAACGGTTGGGAAGAGTATCTTGGTGCCTTTTAAAAAATGCAGCCAATCGAGCCCTGTTAGGGTTAGGGTGTGGGCTAGTTCAGGGTCCAGTTTAAACAACAGCGGTCTAATTAAGGCGTATAAATTCATAGGGTTTGTGCGTTAAGTTGATAGGGGCTGGGGTCAACGATCGGCGTGCGTTGACAAATTAAATCGGTTAACAAGCGCGCTGATGCCGGCCCCATGATCAGGCCGCTACGGCCATGACCGCAGTTGATGCTCAGGTTGTTAAGGGTGGGGTGTAGGCCAATAATGGGAATGCCATTGGGAGAACCCGGTCGAAGGCCGGCCCAGTGGTGGGTGATTGGGTATGGCTTTAAGTCCGGTAGTAAATTTAAAGCAAAGTCCGTTAAGGATTGTTTGGCTTGTGCGGTGGTGGTTTTGTCAAAATCCATTTTCTCGACGGTGCTGCCGGCCAGTATTTTGCCGTCTTTGCGCGGTATTAAGTAGCGATCGCCGGCTAAAATCATCGGTTCTAAAAGGCCTTGTGGGCTATCAAAAACAAGCATTTGGCCTTTAAGGGGTTGGACATTGAGTGTGCTCGCATGGGTGCTGGGCTGAAGGTTTTGCCACAGTTGGCCCGACCAAGCACCGGTGGTTAAGGTGAGATGATTAACCGGTAAAACGCCTTGGCTAGTGGTAAGCGAGGTGATCCGATTATTCTTACAGCGCACACCTTGTAGGGTGCAATCTTCGAGTAAGGTCACTTTTTTAGTGTGTAAATCGGCTTTCAGGGCTTTGATAAAGCGGGGGTTACGAA
>MPSY01000112.1:1727-5344 GCA_001901525.1 Methylococcales bacterium OPU3_GD_OMZ
CATCTTGGCGCCAAGGGTATAAGGGCAGCATGATGCCGCCGCCGGCCCAGGAGGCTTCCCGGCCAATTTTCTGGCGCTCAAGAACCGTTACGGTCAGGCCGGCCAAGGCGAGTTCACGGGCGCTTAACAGCCCCATGATGCCGCCGCCAATCAGGGTAATATCAGGTGTACCTGGCATGAAAAAATAGCATGTGGTTAATTTAAGGGGGTTATTTTACCTTAAAAAGCATGCCTTTCGGGTTTCGATTGTCGGGGGGTTAGCGGCGGCTGATATCTTTTTGTATTTGTAAGTGATACTGCTGGCAGCGGCTATAAAGTATTGCGAGCTGGGGGGGCAGGGTGGAGGCGTTAATTAATTGTTCAAAGGCACAGCCCGGGGTCAAAAGGGGCGGCAGTTCAACGGAGACCTCATGGCTATGGATACCGTGTTTTTGAGCGACCAGTAGATAATATAAATAATGGAGTGCACGAATAATCAGCTGTGGGTTATTAAAAACATCGGCAATAGCCCCGAGCAGGGCGATTTGAAAAGACCGTGAACGGTTATCCAGCGTGAGTTCACGGCCCTTAACCGTGCAGATCACCGGTAAGACTTTTAGGGTGGTGGCATCACTAAAATCTAAATGAGGCACGAGGTGTTCAGGTTTTGTGTGCTGTTGTTTTTGAGCCAGGGCATGGGCGTAATACCAACTCATGCTGATGGCAACAGGGTCATCGGTGGGCGCGGTTTCAGGGTTTGCGAAGGCAATGAGCAGCGGGACCAGTTGGCGGCGAAGGTCCGTCAGTGACGTGTCGTTCGGGTCAGCATTTAAGACCCTATGCGCTAAACCGCCGATTAGAACAAGTCGGGATAAGGGGTTAAATTGTGCTGTTTGTGACAGTAATAGCCGGATGGCCGGGGCTTCTAGCGCCGTTGTGGTCCACGCCAAAAAGGCGATCACATTGCCTAGAATATAAGGGTTTTCTTGTTGTTTGGCACAGCTTAATAGCTGTTTGATAAAGCTGTCGGTCAGGGTGTCGGTGAAATTATCACCGGCCAGACGAAAAATGCGGGCAGGAAAAGCACTGTGGCCTAAGGGCTCAAAGTGACGGTTTTTAAGGCAGGTGACAAAAAACTGAGCCAGTAAAAAATCTTGCCATTGTTGGTGCATAAAGCGAAATTGCACGCTGTCGGTGGGAATAAAAACACTGTTTTCTAACAGTGTCTGGCAACTTGCTGGGTGCTCAATAATACTGAGGCTGGTGAGAATGTCGCCCCGATGGGGCTCAATTTGGCGGTAATACCAATCGCTGTTGCTTTGTTTGTTGTGTTCAAAAAAGTCCTCCCAGTTTTTCCGGTGGGTGTTAGCGTCATGGCTTAGGGCAGTGCTGTTACTGGTGCCACGGGAGCCGACAAAAAATAGCCAGGCGACAATCGCTAAGGCTTGGCCGAGGTGGGCGACGGTAATAAATTGCTGGGTTGGGGTTAAGGTGCCGATTAATGGGTTTCGGGCCAACAGGCCGCGCAGCGTTTGGCAAAAAATACTGCTTTGGGTGGGGATTTCAGGGTGTCCCAGCTGGCAACCGGGGTCGGGTTGGTAATGGGCTAAAATGGCCGGGGTTAACACCTGTTCCAATAAATGTGGGTTATCTTCCAGCGTGGCGACCCAATCACGGCAGGCCGGGAAAAGGGCTTGGGCTTGATCGGTTGTCAGCGCTTGAATTTCAAAAATATCGTCTTGAGAGCGGGCCAGTCGTTCGAGGCCGTGGGTGGAACTTCGAAGACTGATCACGATAGTCAGTTGGGTGTTATGGGCGTAGCGTTGGTTAAAAAGGTGTAACAGGGTCTGGATCTGGGCAATGCCTAAATTAGCGTGGTTACTGAGAAAATCATCCAAACCGTCCAAAATTAAGGTGGTGGGTTTTTTCAGTAAGGTTTCTTCCAGCCAGTTCCGGTCACAGTTGAGTTCTGGCGAAAGGGTTTCGATGCGTTTGAGCCACCATTGCCACAGACGTTCCCAGTCAAATTCTTGGGTTTTTTGATTCTCAAAAGTAACTTGTTGCAGTGGGATAAACAGTACGAGTGGGTTGGGTGGGGCCGGTGTGGACAGGTAATGACACCCTAAGTGCCAGGCAATCATGCGGCAGACAAACGATTTTCCCACTCCCGCCTTACCGGTAATCACCAGTTGCCGGGGCCGTTCATCGCGTATCTGCAGTAATTTTATGACCTGATTAACGATGTCTTGTTGGCAGCCAACGTGGGCGCCGTTGATCGCCGGCGGCGGTGTTGCTGTGCTGCCGTCTGCCGGCTCAATCAGTTGTGTACAAGCCGATTTTTGGTTCACCTGAACGATTCTTTTTAAGGTTTCATCGACCAGCATCGGGCCTAAGTCTTGGGCTTGCAGACGAATGATATCGGCGGCAATGCTAACAATCGGGGCGTTAATGCGTTTAGGGATTTTAATCGACTTATGGGTGCCGCGAAAAAAGATCTGGCGCGCATGGCTACTGGCTTGGTAGCGCACCGACAGATCTGATTTAGCGCTAATGTCCTGGACTTTGGGGTAGGGCAGGAAGGCGGCTTTACAACGGCGTTGTTGTTGCAAAAATTCCGCCTCCCAGTGGCGAAGTTCTTTATTCTTACAATAAATACTGGCGATCAGGTCGTTTTTGCCAAAATCTTTTTTCCCTTGGGTGACTAGCCGGGTCAGTGCGAGTGCCGGCCAGGCGAGCGGGTACAGTCCTTGATAGGCAAAATGACCCAGACTGCCGGTTAAGGGGTCGCCGCCTTGGTGGGGGACGGCGATGTTCAGCACTCGGCGGGTTTTAAACCACAGTGATTCATTGCTGGGGTAGTCGAGGGTTTGTTGATCAAGCCCGGTTTCAATATGAGCGGCAAAGGCGTTACTTAACAGTTGTTTGACCACCAGTCCGCCAGTACTGTGGGTAATAAAAATGATATGGCGGTGGTTGTTAAACTCATTGTCCAGCCATACGGCTAAATCATCGGCGGCTTGTTCGAGGCTGCTGCGCTCCCAGGGTTTTGAGGGGTAGTCAAAGGAAATGACATCGCAGTTAACGCCGGCCTTGGTGAGTACCCATTCGGGCATTTTGCCCCAGGTTTTTAAACTGTCGCCAAAAAGACCGTGCACAAACACCACTAAACAGCGGCTATTGGCAGCTTTTGTGGTGCGGTGAATGGCGCCGTAGCGGCAGGTTTCCGTCCAAAAGGATGACTCCATGGTTTTTTCCAGTGAGCTAGTGAGGTCTAAGGCATGCAATTAATTTAACACGATTGCATAAGATTGCTTTAATTTTAAGGTTTTAAGGGCTGTTGCGTGCAGGTGTTAGGGCTAAAGCGCAGTTATGACCCTTAAGGGTGCTGTTTGCGTGTCGTTTGAGGCGTTAAAACGGTTCCAAAAGGCTATTAAGGAAGGCATTAAGGGCGGTATAGTCTGTGGCGTAACAGCAACAGTTAGCAATTAAATTCAACTGATGGTTGTAAGTTATTGATTTTAAAGTATAACCATGCCAGTAAAAAAACAACGAAAGGCTTGAAATATTGCCTGAGAGTTGCTAATATGCAAACCGTAGCATTAGCCATTGTTGTAACAGGGCGATACGTGTTGCAACAG
>MPSY01000228.1 GCA_001901525.1 Methylococcales bacterium OPU3_GD_OMZ
GGCACAAACCTAACGGGAATGATTTTTCGGCTAATAATTTTATCTTCGGCCTGTTTAGTCACTAACAATAACTCTTGGGTCATATGCTCACATCCAACTGGAATAATCATTCTTCCACCGATTTTTAGCTGTTTTGTTAGTGGTGGTGGAATATGGTCAGTTGCAGCTGTTACTATGATGGCATCATAGGGTGCTAACGCCTCCCAGCCATTGTAGCCATCACCAATTTTAACGGTAACATTGTCATAACCTAATCGAGATAACCTTGCTTTGGCAGCCAGCCCTAGAGGTTCAATAATTTCAATACTCAAAACCTCTTTTACTAACCCCGATAGAATAGCTGCCTGATAACCGGAGCCTGTACCCAATTCAAGAACACGCTGATCTGCTTTTAACTCCAAAAGGTCAGTCATTATTGCAACGATATATGGTTGTGAAATGGTCTGTTCGTAACCGATGGATAAAGGTCTATTTTTATAAGCGAGGCTCTTTATTCTATCAGGAACAAATTCATGTCGAGGTACCGATGCTATCCTCTGCATGACTTTATCACTTAAAGTGTCCCTGTTTAGATGATAGCGTGTTAAGTTAACATCCTCTTCAATTATTTCAAGCATGCTCTGTCTTTCCAAAGGAGGCCCTCCTGTATTGTGAGCAGCGAAGGTTAAACAAACGGTTAGCGCTGTTATTAAAAACCCATATAATAATTTCAATGATCTGTTCATGAAAACATCGCACGAGTATCATCCCGCAGTTAAAAAACAACTAGGCACTATCTTTTTTTTAGAGCGTATATAGCACCCCAGAGCGAAATAAAGAAAAGCACCAATAATGCTGAAAATAAAGTGCCGGAATATTCAGTAAAAAAACCTCCAACAGCGGTACCTGACAGCAATAAACCCCAAAGGGGTAGATGACAAGGACAGGTAATAAGTGCAAGAAAGGCAAGCACATATCCGACTATTCGTCGAGGAAATGAAAGCGGTTGCTCAATTGGAGTTTCGTCTGATTGAGTCTCGTATTGGTTTTCTTTGCCATCAATAGGCATCTGTGGTCGATCTAATATAAGTTTCATTTATATACCTCGCATAATTAGACATTCAAGTACGCTGAAGTTCTCGCTTTGAGGTATTTATAAAGCCTTAAGGTG
>MPSY01000011.1 GCA_001901525.1 Methylococcales bacterium OPU3_GD_OMZ
TCTTCTCGCCCCCCTTTAAACCGTCGTTTATCGATTTTAACCGCTTGGCCTTTTTGGCCGATGCCGAAAAAAACCGTACCGACCGGTTTTTGAGCCGTGCCGCCGCCTGGCCCGGCTATTCCGGTAATGGCAATGGCCAGTTCAGCCTGACTGTGGTCGTGCACACCCTCCACCATGGCGCGGGCGACTTCAAAGCTCACGGCGCCGTATTGCTTGAGTAAAGTAGAACTGACCCCGAGCATCTCGATTTTTGCCTGATTACTGTAGCTGATAAAGCCCCTGTCAAACCAATTAGAGCTTCCCGGAATGTCGGTTAAAGCCTGACAGAGCGCACCGCCGGTACAAGACTCTGCAACCGCTAGCGTTAATTTTTGCTCGGTCAGTACAGCCGCCACCTCACCGGCTAAAGTCGCTATTTTTTTATCCACCCCACACCTGCCGATAATTTATCACCTGTAAAAACTCCGATTCAGTAAAATAGAGGCATGAGTATAAAAGAAAAGCCCGCCAAACAACATACCCCGATGATGGTCCAGTACCACCGCATTAAAGGGCAGCATCCTGACACCTTATTGTTCTACCGCATGGGGGATTTTTACGAATTGTTTTTTGACGATGCCAAAAAGGCCGCCCGCCTGCTCGATATTACCCTCACCAGCCGCGGCAGTTCAGCCGGCAGCCCGATCCCGATGGCGGGAATCCCCTACCATGCCGCCGACAATTATCTGGCAAAATTGCTCAAAGCCGGTGAATCGGTCGCCATTTGTGAGCAAATAGGCGACCCCGCCACCAGTAAAGGCCCTGTTGAACGTGAAGTAGTGCGCATTATCACCCCCGGCACCTTAACCGACGAGTCGTTTCTTGAGGACAGCCGTGACAACTTATTAGTCGCTATTCATCAGCAAGACGACAATCTGGCGATTGCCAGTTTAGCGTTAAGTAGCGGCCAGTTGCGCGTTGAAACACTTAACCAATGTAGCGAACTCCCAAGCGTAATCGAACGCCTGCAACCGGCTGAATGTTTAGTTAATGAAGAGATGCCCCTGCCCTCGGCATTAAAATCCCGCACCGGTGTTACCGCCCGACCGCCCTGGCACTTTGACCCTGCCAGTGCCCGGCAAATGATCTTAAGCCAATTTAAAATTCACGATTTAAACGGCTTTGGCTTAGAAAACCTGCCGCTTGCCATCGGTGCTGTCGGCTGTTTATTGCAATATGTTAAAGAAACCCAAAAACAAGCCCTGCCGCATCTTCAGGGCATTAGCGTTGAAAAAAGTGATGCCACCGTGGCGCTCGATGGTGCCAGCCGTAAAAACTTAGAGCTCGACCAACACCCCAGCGGCGATTTACGCTATACCCTGTTTGGCGTGCTCAACAACACCCAAACCGCGATGGGCAGCCGCCACCTTCGGCGCTGGATTAATTTACCCCTGCGCTGTCAAAAAACCCTGCACCAGCGTTATCAGGCGATCAGCGCACTCTTAGGGGGCGGCCACTATGAAATCCTGCAACAGTCGTTAAAACAAGTGGGCGACATTGAACGCATCAGCACCCGCATTGCCCTTAAATCAGCCCGGCCGCGAGATTTAATTGTCCTGCGCCATACCCTCGCCGCATTGCCTGACATCCAACAATTACTGACCCCACTCGAAGGTATTGCCCGGTTAAAAGCATTAGCCTTGGCCATTGGCACCCAGCCTGACCTATTAACCCTGCTGCAACGTGCACTGGTTGACAATCCGCCGGTGTTGATTCGAGACGGCGGCGTGATTGCTGACAACTACCATGCCGAACTTGATGAGCTCCGAAGCTTAAGTCAAAACGCCGACCAATTTTTACTGGACCTTGAAACCCAGGAAAAACAAAACAGCGGCATTGCCACCCTTCGGGTGAATTATAATCGGGTGCACGGTTTTTATATTGAAATACCGCGCTCACAATCAGAGGAGGTACCGGCCCATTACACCCGTAAACAAACCCTTAAAAATACCGAGCGTTTTATTACCGAAGAACTCAAAGCCTTTGAAGACAAGATCCTTAGCGCCCGGGAAAAATCACTCGCCTTTGAAAAAACGCTGTACGACGATTTACTCAATCAACTCGGTAACGCGGTCTCAGCCCTTCAACGCTTAAGCCAAGGGCTTTCTGAACTGGATATTTTAGTTAATTTTGCTGACCGCAGCAGTACCTTAAATCTTACCTGCCCGACCCTTAAAACCAAGCCCGGTATGAGTATTCAAGGCGGTCGCCACCTGGTGGTGGAGTCGGTGTTAGAAACGCCTTTTGTTGCCAATGATTTAAGCCTTGCGCCCACCCGTCGTATGCTGATTATCACCGGCCCGAACATGGGCGGTAAATCGACCTATATGCGCCAGACAGCGCTGATTGTCTTAATGGCCCACATCGGCTGCTTTGTGCCAGCTGAATCTGCCGACATCGGCCCTGTTGATAAAATCTTTACCCGCATCGGTGCTTTTGATGATCTGGCCAGTGGCCGCTCGACCTTTATGGTGGAAATGTCTGAAACCGCCTATATTCTCAACAATGCCACGGCGAACAGTTTAATTTTAATGGATGAAATCGGACGCGGCACCAGTACCTTTGATGGCTTGTCTCTGGCGTGGGCCTGCGCTGAATTTCTAGCCAACCAAACTCAGGCTTTTACCCTGTTTGCGACCCATTATTTTGAATTAACGCAATTAACCAATGCTAAAAAAACCATTCACAATGTCCATTTAGATGCCCGCGAACACGATAACAAGATTTTCTTTTTACATGCCATTAAAGAGGGTGCCGCCAGTCAAAGCTATGGCTTACAAGTCGCTGCACTCGCTGGGGTCCCGACGCCAGTCATTGAAAAAGCCCGGGAGAAATTACAACTTTTAGAACAACAAAGCTACCGCGACCAGCAAAACAGCCTGGGCAGCGATCAACTCGATCTGTTTAATTTTGAAGACCATAAGCCAGCCCATGAGGCCATAACTCTTTTAGAAACGCTCAAACCTGAGCAACTCACGCCATTAGAAGCACTGCAACAACTCTACGCGTTAAAAAAACTGCTCTAAGGCAAAACAAGGTTATTCAAAGGCTAAAGCTTTTTCCAACTGCTCTGCGGGCATATAGCCTGCAAAAATAGTGCCTTTTTCAGTCACCATCATCGGCGTACCACTCAGGCCTAAAGTATTTGCCAGCGCCATGTGTTTTTTCACCGGATTATCACAGGTTTTTTTAATCGGATCCTGACCTGATTTCGCCGCCGTCAGCGCTGCATGCCGGTCGTTGGCACACCACACTGAAACCGCCTTATCATAAGACTCAGACCCTAAACCGGCTCTGGGGTAAAACAAATAATGAACACTGATTCCGCGTGCTAAATACTGGTCAATTTCACGGTGTAATTTCCGGCAATAACCGCAATCGATATCAGTAAAAATGGTGATTTTATATTTCGGCTGATCCGCCGTAAAAATAAGCATTTCTTCCGGTGCAATGCCGGCTACCGCTTTGACCCGCGCACCGCTTAAACGCCCCTCGGTGAGATCTTTCCGCGCGGCGATATCAATCAGCTGGCCTTGTAATAAATAGTTCCCGTCACTGGAGACATAAACGATCTTAGAGCCAATAACCACTTCATAGACGCCCGGAATTTCAGAGCCCTGAATCGAATCAACCGTTAAACTCGGCATCGCCTTTGCTAAGGCTGCTCTAACCGCCTCTTCCCCCGCATAAACCGGAGTGATACAAACCACAGCCAATACTATTTTTAAAAATCTAACGCCCCATAGCTGCATACCGAAGACTCCTTAACTAAATAATCGCTGAATATCTAACATAACCGCAAGCGCCATGAGTGATAACAAGATAACAAAACCAAATTGCTGAAACATGATCTGAATACGTTCTGACACCGGACTGCCTTTGATCGCCTCAATGGCATAAAACATTAAATGGCCCCCGTCTAAGACCGGAATCGGTAATAAATTCAACACACCGAGACTCACACTCACCACGGCGAGGAATTTTAAGAAATGTACCAAGCCTAAATCAGCTGACTGGCCGGCATATTGCGCAATGGTCAAAGGGCCGCTCAGATTGTCAACCGAGGCGGTGCCAACCACCATAAAACCGACCATCTTCACCGAAGCAATAGCAAATTGATAGGTTTTATCACACGCTGTTAAAAACCCCTCCAGCGGTGGCAAGGTATATTCCACCCGCATCGATTGAATTAAATCGGCAGGGACTTTGGCACCGGCACCGATTTTTCCCTGAACTCCCGAGGTGGTCTCCAACCGGTCTGGGGTAATGGTAAGATCCATCACCACACCGCCGCGCTCAATGACGAACTGCAATCTCTCCCCGGGGGATTTTTTCACATGATCGACCACATCCATCCACTTACTAATCGGTTCCCCATTGGCACTTACAATGTAATCATCGATGGCAAGTCCGGCCTTTTCAGCCGGACCTTCCGGTACAATTTTGCCAATTACCGGTGCGATCGTCGGGGACCATAACGATAACCCCAACGCTTTATAAAACTTAGCCGGATCGGTTTCTAATACCGCCGGTAACTGTAAAAATCTGGCGGTTTTTTCACCGTTATCGATTAATACTTCGACCGCAATCTTACGTTCACCATTTAGGGCTGTGGAAAACAAAGTTCCCATGGCCTCAGACCAGGTCGGTGCTAATTTGTTATTTACCGAAATAATTTCATCTCTTTCGGTAAAGCCCGCATCTGCGGCAAGGGTCGCTGATTCAGGCTCTGCTATCACCGGACGAATACCAATATCGCCAATGAAAAAAACGGCCCAATACAAAAATACCGCTAAGATTAAATTGAATAACGGTCCTGCCAACACGATAGCAGACCGTGACCATAAGGGTTGTTGGTTAAACGCAAACGGCAAGTCTGACTGCTGCACCGGCTCCATGCGCTCATCAAGCATTTTGACGTAACCGCCTAAAGGAATGGCGGCAATAACATATTCAGTCGAGGCGGGCGTTTTCTGATAACGCCACAACACTTTACCAAAACCAATGGAAAAACGAAGTACTCTGACCCCTAATTTACGTGCCACCCAAAAGTGGCCGTATTCGTGAAAGGAGACTAAAACACCGATCGCAACCAGAAAGTAAAACAGCGTGTATAAAAAAGACGGTGATTCCACGCTTACGCCATTTCGCTGATAATTTCTTCAGAATGCTCTCGGGCCAACCGGTCTGCATCCAGCACAACATCCAGATTCTCAGCCCTTCCCTCTGAAATTAAACTCATACAACGTTCAATCACTTTGGCAATATCGGTAAACCGGATCCGCTCTTGTAAGAATGCGGCAACCGCAATTTCATTGGCCGCATTCAAAACGGTCGGCATAATACCCCCAGCATCAATCGCTTGGTAAGCCAGCCGTAAACAAGGAAAGCGTTCCAGGTCAGGTTCTTCAAAATCCATCCGTTTGACATCAAAAATATTTAACGGCTCAGCCCCTGATTCAAAACGCTCCGGCATTGCCAATGCATGAGCAATGGGAATACGCATATCGGGATTACCCATTTGAGCCAGTACTGTACCATCGACATAATCAACCATCGAATGAATAATACTTTGTGGGTGCAGAACAATTTGAATCTTATCAGACGACATATTAAACAATAAACAAGCCTCAATCATTTCCAGACCTTTGTTCATCATCGTCGCCGAATCCACCGAAATTTTCTGACCCATGTCCCAGTTCGGGTGCGCCACGGCCTGTGCGGGTGTGACATCCACCAATTGTTCCACCGGCATCATTCTAAAAGGACCGCCCGAAGCCGTGAGTAAGATTCGCCGTGCCACCGGTGCCTTATCCCCTGCTTGATAACCCGCTGGCATACATTGAAAAATAGCATTATGCTCGCTGTCGATCGGCAGTAACTGCGCGTTAGACTCAGCGACGGCTTCCATAAATAAATCACCTGACATGACCAAGGCCTCTTTATTGGCCAATAACACCGTTTTGCCGGCTTTTGCTGCGGCTAAGGTCGGCAATAACCCCGCTGCACCGACAATCGCCGCCATCACCGAGTCCACTGCCGTTAAGACAGAAACTTGCTCAAGCCCTGCCGTTCCGGTTAAAACTTCAATCGATGAAACTTCAGAGGACGCAATTAAGCGCTTAAATTCTTCTGCTTTTTGAGTATCGACCACCACGACGTACTGGGGACGATGATCCAGACATTGCTGAAATAAATCAGCAATATTGGTATTGGCTGTCAACGCAATGACTTGATAAAGATTGGGGTGACGCCCCACTACATCCAGCGTACTGACTCCAATCGAGCCGGTTGAACCGAGAATACAAATACCCTTCATGAAACTTGGCGAATTAAAATAACACCCAAATAAAATACCGGAATCGCAGAAATCAAACTGTCTAAGCGGTCCAGTACACCGCCGTGACCGGGCAGTAAGGTTCCAGAATCTTTAACGCCTTGACGGCGTTTAAGTAGACTAATAAACAAGTCACCATAAATAGAAACCAAAACCGTAAACATAGACAACATGACAAAATTAGCGGCAATAATGAGTGGAAAACCGTAATAAAACCCTAAGCCAATCCCCATCAATATGGCTGAAATAATTGCGCCGTACATGCCGGCAATGGTTTTCCCCGGACTGATTTCCGGTGCCAACTTCATTTCGCCATACTTTCGTCCGACAAAGTAAGCGGCAATATCGGCCGCCCAAATTAGCAACAGAAAATACATAATCATTTCATTGCCGTAAAGCGCTCTGAGCCGGGTAAAAAACAACCATGCCGAAAGGAGTACCAACCACCCTAAAATCAACTTAAAACGCTTTTTAATCTTAATTTCAAGTAAGGCGCCACCGGCATTACGAATCAGAATCATCGCAAACAACCACCACAGTACCGGCCCGATAGCCAGCCAATCGATAATGCCGGACAACTCGTAAATATCTAAGTTATGTAACTCGTCAACCAGATACTCAATAAAATCTACCCATGAACCCATCGCTTGCATCGATAGTCCTAAACAGACCAGAAAAATAACTTTCAAAATCCGGTCATTAACACCCGATATGCTCACCCATTCCCAGCCTGCCACTAAAATGAAAAATGCACAGAATAGATTAAAATAATCACTCGGTAATAAAAAAACCGCTGCGATAATGGCAGGAATCAATACAAGTGCTGTAATAATACGTTTAATTAACATCGTCTCTTCTAATCGTCTTAATAATTTAAGTTATAGTTCGTTTTTAGTATTGTTTTGGGCTGATTCGATCTGTTCCCCCGTATGACCGAAGCGCCGTTGCCTATTTTGATAGGCAAAAATAGCCTCCCTCAAATAATCTTCGTTAAAGTCAGGCCACAGTACCGCACTATTAAAGAATTCGGTATAAGCCATTTGCCATAACATAAAATTACTGATTCTTTTTTCACCCCCGGTCCGTATAAACAAATCCGGGTCAGCAATCCCTGCCGTTGCCAAAGAGTCTTCAAACAACGCTTCAGTCACCTTAAGGTGACCGTCATTATTGGCAACCGCCTGTTGAATAAGTCTCTCAGCCGCCTGACAAATATCCCAACGACCGCCATAATTGGCCGCGATAATTAACGTCATCCCTGTATTTTCACCCGTTAATTGTTCGCTTTCTTTTATTTTATCTTGCAGCGCCTGAGAAAAAGCACCGCGATCCCCGATAAAAAGCAGGCGAACCTTATTTTCATTTAAACGCTTAACTTCCTGCTTAAGCGTCGTCATGAACAAGCGCATCAAGATTTCAACCTCTTCCTTGGGTCTGCGCCAGTTCTCGCTACTAAAAGCAAACAGGCTTAAAACCTCTACGCCCTGTTGGGCACAATACTCAACGGTACGCCGCACCGCTTTTGAACCGGCATGATGCCCGGCCGTTCGCGGCAAGTGCTTCGCTTGCGCCCACCGGCCATTACCGTCCATGACAATAGCAATGTGTTTCGGCATTCTCACGCCAACAGTTCCAGCCTCAACGTCCACCCCGGCATTCATTTCTTTATTTGTTGCGTTCAACAATACTAAAAAGACATCAAATCAGCTTCTTTTTCTTCCAAGAGCTTTTCCACAGCCTTGACATAACTGTCGGTTAGCTTTTGAATCTTTTCTTCACCTTTATGCGACTCATCCTCAGAGATCATTTTCTCTTTCAAGGCTTCTTTAATTTCAGAATTTGCATCCCGGCGAATACTTCGGATAGAAATCCGGCCATTTTCAACTTCGTGCTTAACCAGTTTCACCAAGTCACGACGTCGTTCTTCGGTTAACGGCGGCAACGGTATACGAATCACCGTGCCGGTTGTTGCCGGGTTCAAACCCATATCAGAAGCCAATATCGCTTTCTCAATCGCCTGTACCATGCCCTGTTCCCAAGGGGTAACCGTTAACGTTCTAGAGTCTTCCACAGCCACGTTTGCAACCTGCGTTAAGGGAGTACCTGTACCGTAGTACGACACTTGTATTTGATTGAGTAAACTGGGATGCGCTCGCCCGGTTCTTATTTTCAAAAAGGCCTGCTTTACCGCTTCAACACTTTTAGTCATCCGTGCAGAAGCATCTTGTTCTATATCACTAATCATTACTCACCTCTAGCCGTTATTAAAGATCCCAAATCTTCACCTTGCATTAACCGCATAATGGCACCCGGCTCAAAAATATTCATCACCCGCAGTGATATATTATTATCACGGCACAAGACTAAAGCCGTTGCATCCATAACGCCCAACCGTTGATCAAGCGCTTCATCAAAAGTCAGGTGTTTATACAATACAGCGTCACTGTGTTGTGCAGGGTCTGCCGAATAAACACCTTCCACTTTGGTTGCTTTGATCAAAAGATCAGCATTTATTTCAACGGCCCGTAAACTGGCTGCAGAATCCGTAGTAAAAAAAGGATTACCCATCCCGGCTGCAAAAATAGCCACCCGCCCTTTTTCTAAATGCCGGACGGCACGGCGACGAATATAATCTTCACAAACCTGATTAATTTGCAAGGCCGACATCACCCGCACCGGTTGATCAATACATTCCAAGGCATCTTGCATCGCCATTGCATTAATGACTGTTGCCAACATTCCCATATGATCACTGGTGACACGGTCCAAACCTTCAGAGGCTTTTTGCGCACCACGCAGTATATTACCACCGCCGATAACCAAACCAACCTCAACGCCAGCATCACATAATTCTTTGATTTCAGTGGCTAAACGCTTCAAGATCTTGGCGTCTATACTACCACCTTCTTCACTCATCAACGCTTCACCACTTAACTTCAGCAAAATACGTCGACAAATCATAGTCGTCATAACCAGTCTCCTTATCCTAAATCAATGTAGCAACAAAAGGAGAGATTCTAGCACAGCCGTGGGGGTAAAAGTTATCCGCCGCGAACTTGAGCCATCACTTCATCGGCAAAATTTTCTTCTTTCTTTTCGATGCCTTCACCCACTTCAAAACGTTCAAAACGAATGACGGCATTATCTTGGTCAGCAACGATCTTAGCGACTGTTTGCTTATCATCTTTAATAAAGGCCTGTCCCAGCAAGGTGACCTCTGCTAAATATTTCTTAATGCGTCCCGTCACCATTTTTTCAATAATGGCTGCCGGTTTACCGCTTTCAGCCGCTTGAACTGAAAAAATATCTTTTTCTTTAGCAATCATCTCAGCAGGAACATTCTCTTCGCCGACACAAAATGGTTTAGTCGCAGCAACATGCATAGCAATATCTTTACCTAACGCAGCATCCGCCTTCTGTAATTCAACAATAACACCGATGCGACTGCCATGCAGATAACAAGCCGTACCACCTTGTGATGCAAATTTCTTAACACGTCTAACGGTAATGTTCTCGCCTAACTTTGCAATCATTTCACGGCGAACACCGTCTACCGTTTGACCATTCGCTAAACCTAAAGCATTGATGTCATCAACCGTTTCACCGTCGGCCAGCAAAACCGCGTCCGCAACCGCCGCTGCAAAACTTTTAAATTCATCCCCTTTTGAGACAAAATCGGTTTCACAATTCACATCAACCATCGCGACTGTTTTACCGTCGTCACTGACTTTAACGCCAATGGTACCTTCTGCTGCAATTCGTCCTGATTTCTTATCCGCTTTAGCTAAGCCGGCTTTGCGCATTTGGTCTACTGCCAATTCCAAATCACCTTCTGCTGCTGTCAGAGCACGTTTACATTCCATCATGCCTGAACCTGTTCTTTCGCGCAGTGCTTTTACCATTGCCGCTGAAATTTTCATATCTTTTTCACCTTAAACTATCTTTTATCTATAAAAACGCCCCCACGAGTGGAGGCGTTCAATTAAATTCGCTAACGTAATTTATAGCGTCAACGAAAGTCGTTAACTTTCTACTAAAAACCTATTCGGCTGCGTCCACTTCCGCGCCAACCTCTTCTGGTATCTCGACGAAATCATCTTTAACGCCGCCTAAATTCGCCGCTTTTGCTTCTAAAACAGCCGCTGATGCTGTTTGGCAATAAAGCTTGATAGCACGAATTGAGTCATCGTTGCCTGGAATCATATAGTCAACCAATTCTGGAGAATTATTCGTATCGACAACCCCAATCACCGGAATACCTAATTTCTTTGCTTCGCTAACTGCATTTTTTTCATAGCCCACATCAAAAACAAATACGGCATCAGGAACACCTCTCATATCTTTAATGCCGCCGACACTGCGCTCCAATTTCTCCATTTCACGCTGCATGCCCAACGCTTCTTTCTTATTAAAACGTTGATTAATGGTGCCATCCGCAGTCATAGCCTCTAATTCTTTCAACCGATTAATTGATTTCTTAATGGTTTTAAAATTAGTTAGCATACCCCCTAACCAACGGTGGTTAACATACGGCATACCACAACGGTTTGCTTCTTCCACCACTGTTTGACGTGCTGCTTTCTTCGTACCAACAAATAAAATAGTGCCTTTCTTGGCGGCAATTTTACCGACAAAATTCATTGCATCATTAAACAAAGGCAATGTTTTTTCTAAATTGATGATATGAATGCTACTACGAGCCCCAAAAATGAACGGTGCCATTTTTGGATTCCAATAACGTGTTTGATGACCAAAATGAACGCCAGTTTCTAGCATCTGACGCATGGTTACTGCTGCCATGTATAATACTCCTAAAAAATTATTCTGCCTGACTCGAGGTCAAACAAAGGGTTACGCCTCCACCCATCCCATTTGATGACCTATCCGCTAAATTTATAGCTAAAATAAGCACCCTATCAAACGTGACGATTAGGTGTGAGAATTAACTGATCTTTATACCATATTTTTCAGTCACCAACAATTGTTTATCTGCTAAGATGCCATTTTGTTCGAAACAATTTAACATACGCCCTTATGAGTATCACCATAAACACCCCCGATGATATCGCAAAAATGCGTATCGCTGGCCAACTCGCGGCTGAAGTTCTTGAAATAATTGAACCCCATGTCGCACCGGGTATCACTACAGAAGAACTCGATCAAATCTGCCATGACTATATTGTCAATATCCAACAAGCCATCCCGGCCCCCCTTAACTACCGCGGCTTCCCAAAATCCATCTGCACCTCAATCAATTTTCAGGTTTGTCACGGCATCCCAGGGCCTAAAAAACTTAAAAAAGGTGACATCGTCAATATTGACATTACCGTCATCAAAGACGGCTACCACGGCGATACCAGCAAAATGTTTCCAGTCGGCACCATTAGTCCTCACGCCAAAAGACTGATTCAAGTCACCCAAAAATCCATGTTCAAAGGCATTGAGCAAGTCAAACCCGGCGCTACCCTCGGTGACATTGGCTATGCCATACAAAAATATGCTGAATCTAACCGCTACTCAATCGTGAGAGAATTTAGCGGTCACGGTATCGGTAAAAATTTCCACGAAGACCCACACGTCTTACACTTTGGCAAACCCGACCAGGGTTTATCTTTAGATCCCGGCATGATCTTTACCATAGAACCGATGCTCAATATCGGCAAACGCAACGTTAAAATACTGTCCGATGGTTGGACCGCTGTCACCAAAGACCGCTCACTCTCCGCACAATTCGAACACACAATTCTGGTTACAGAAACCGGTTATGAAATTTTAACGCTACGCCAAGAAGAAAAATGACCACACTCAGTTACCCAGAAACATTAAAAAACCTTGTTAGCACCGATAGTGCCACGGCTTTAGTCAAGCAACAACTCCACAGCCAACAACAAACGATTTTCGCCCAATTCGACCCGAATCAGCCGGTAGACTCGCTGCTACAGCAGCGCTCACAACTCATTGACGATACGCTCAGCGCCTACTGGGAACATATTTTAGGCGACCACTTTCAATTGGCCGCCTTACTCGCTATTGGCGGCTACGGGCGCCAAGAAATGTTTCCCCACTCAGATGTCGATATTCTCATCTTACTCACCCAAGAAGCATTAACCCCGACACAAACTCATTTGCTGGAAAAGTTTACCAGCACACTCTGGGATATTGGTCTAAAACCCGGACAAAGTATTCGCACGTTAAAAGAATGTGCCGCCCTTGCCGATGAGGACCAATCAGTTATGACCAGCATTATTGAGTCACGATTAATTACCGGCAACAATGCGCTGCTTGAACAACTCAGCAACCAAACAGCCACTGACATCATGTGGTCTTCGACACAGTATTTTAATGCCAAACTAAAAGAACGTGCGCAACGACACAATAAATTTTACGACACGGCCTACAATCTTGAACCCAATATAAAAGAAGGCCCCGGAGGACTTCGCGATATTCAGACCTTTAACTGGGTTTTTAACCGTCATTATCAACAAAAATCGCCCCACCCATTGATTGACCTTAACTACTTGTCAGACACTGAATACCAAGAACTGATTGCCGACACCCAAATTTTATGGCGTATCCGCTATGCCTTACACCGCTTAACCCACAAAGACGAAAACCGCTTATTATTTGATTTTCAACGAGAACTCGCAGAACAATTTGGCTTTGAAGCGCCGGGAAATGGTGCTATCGAGCAATTCATGCAACTCTATTTTAAAACCGTGGTCGGCCTTGAACGTCTCAATGAGGTACTACTGCAATTATTTCAAGAACGCGTCATCAACACCCAAGACGACCGCCCTGAATTATTAAACGATGACTTTCATATCTCTCGTGGTTATATTGAAGCCATTGACAGCAATCTTTTTAACCGTTCGCCTCAAGCGTTACTGGAAGTTTTTCTTTTATGCCAACAAAACGGCCAGATTAAAGGCATTAGCGCCAAAACCATTCGTCTTATTCAAAAAAATCTACACTTAATTGATGATGAATTTCGTGCCCAAAAAGAATCTCGACACTTATTCATGGAGATCCTCAAACAGCCCGAAGGCACTACACACCAACTACGACGAATGAATCGTTATGGTCTGTTAGCCGCCTACCTGCCTTGTTTTAAAAACATCGTTTCACGCATGCAATACGATTTATTTCATATTTATACGGTTGATGAACATACCCTCTTTGTCATCAGGAACTTAAGACGTTTTGCCCTGAATAAACACAATCATGAAGTTCCTTTTTGTAACGATATTTTTCTGCTGATCCCGAAACCGGAAGTGCTTTACCTCGCCGGACTTTTCCATGATATTGCAAAAGGCAAAGGGGGCGACCATTCTGTCGTCGGCCAAGATATCGCCCAACAATTTTGCCGTGATCACGCTTTGCCTAATCACGACACGGCTCTGATTGTCTGGCTAGTACGCCACCACCTAATTATGTCGACAACCGCACAACATAAAGACATCAGTGATCCGGAAATTATTCACACTTTTGCAAAGCAAGTCGGTACGCAAGAACGACTCAACCATCTTTATCTACTGACTGTCGCGGATATCCGTGCTACCAACCCAACACTCTGGAACGCCTGGAAAAACAGCCTATTAAAAGAACTTTATCTTTCAACCCACGCCGTCCTAGAACACGGCCTGGAAAACCCTGTTGTCCAAAAAGACCATATAAAAAACACCCAGAATGAGGCTAAAAACGACCTTATACTGAAAGGGATACCCCTTAAAACCATTGAGAAAGCCTGGGAGCACCTCAATGATAACTATTTTATCAAGCATTCAGCCGATGAAATAATCTGGCACACCCTTGGCATCGCTTCAATCGATAGTAACAATAACAACCTACCATTAGTCTTACTCAGACCACAAACACTGCGCGGTAGCGCTGAAGTATTTATCTTTACCAAAGATGATGGACCGATCTTTTCAGTATGCACTGACATTCTCGATCAATTAGGATTATCTATCTTAGATGCCAGAATTTCCACAACACAAAACGAATATGTCTTAAACAGCTTTCACGTCCTTGAGCAATCAGGCGAACCCATCAATAACCTCATTAAAGAAATCAATTTAAGCGCTCAAATTCGCAACCGATTACTGAACAAAAACCACAAAGGCCGTGGCAACATTCATCGCCTCTCGCGTCAGGCTAGATACTTCCCAATCAGAACCCAAGTTATTTTTCATGACGACCCTAAAAAACAACACACCATTTTAGAGCTCATCAGTACCGATGACCCAGGACTACTCTCCAAAGTCGGGCGGGTTTTTCAGGAAAATAATATTGCCCTGCATAACGCCAAAATATCAACCATTGGCGGGCGCGTGGAAGACCGGTTTTATATCACGGATCTAGAACATAACAGCATCAATGATCAAAAAAAGCTCGACCATCTAAAAAATGATCTACTGACCTGTTTAGCCAAGGACATGACGGCACATTCATCCGTCTTAACTGATTAAGCCTAAAGTGCAAACCTTGCTTACTGTTATTCGGCATTGGCTTTTATTAATAAGCCTCAGCACGCTGGTCGGCTGCGCGACCACGGCGACCGGACGCAAACAACTCATCCTAATGCCAGAGAGTCAAATCAACAGCATGGGAATAACCGCGTTCCAAGACCTTAAAGCAACTAAAAAAGTACGCCCAAAAGGTAAAACCGTTAACTATATCAACTGTGTCAGCCAAGCGATGACCGCAACGTTTAACAATGACCCGTGGGAAATCGCTTTATTCCTTGATGACAGTCCGAACGCCTTTGCTTTGCCCGGTAATAAAATAGGAATCCACAGCGGCCTCATCACGCTTACCGACAACCCAGATCAACTCGCCGCGGTTATTGGCCATGAAATAAGTCATGTGCGGGCCCGTCACAGCAATGAACGACTCTCTCAGAAATTTGCCTTACAACAAGGTCTTATACTCAGCCAAAAGATCAGCGCCCCTAAAACCCTGATTGGAAAAACAGCGTTAAGTCTACTCGGTCTGGGCGGTCATTACGGTATTCTCCTCCCCTTTAGCCGACTCCATGAACAAGAAGCTGATATTCTCGGGTTAGAATTAATGGCAAAAGCAGGCTTTGACCCACAGCAGAGCATTACCTTATGGCAAAAAATGGCCCAAGCAAACCAACAACAACCGTCTGAGTTTCTATCCACCCACCCCAGTTATCACAGTCGTATTAAAACATTACGCCAACACATGCCCTCGGCATTAGCGCTCAGCGAAAAAGCCAGAGCTCTAGGCCGTAACCCACATTGCACCCCTTAACCTATGAATCCTAAATTAAAGCAATTACACCCTTACCCCTTTGAGAAACTTAAACAACTCAACCACGGCATCGTTCCGCCCGCCAATAAATCAGCCATTGCGTTATCCATTGGCGAACCGAAACACCCCACCCCTCTCTTTATTCAACAGGCACTGCAACAGCATTTACCCAGTTTGGTGAACTACCCCACCACCCGGGGAACCGACGCACTTCGCCAAACCATCGCGCACTGGGTGTGTCAGCGCTTTTCCATTGCACCACAATTCATGACGCCTGAAAAAAACGTCTTACCCGTCAACGGCACCCGTGAAGCCTTATTCGCCTTTGCACAGAGCATTATTGACCCCCAAAAACAACCCATCATCATCATGCCAAACCCCTTCTACCAGATTTATGAAGGGGCGGCTCTCTTAGCCGGTGCTGAACCCTATTACCTCAATAGCACCGCTGACAATAATTACTGCCCCGACTTTGACAGTATCCCTTCTGACATTCTTGAACGCTGTCAATTATTTTTCATCTGCTCACCCGGCAACCCGTCCGGGAGCGTACTGGGTCAAAGTGATCATGAAAAACTCATCGCTCTTGCGCAACGCTATGACTTTGTGATTGCTTCCGATGAATGCTACAGCGAAATTTATGCTGATGAGAACCGGCCCCCGCAAGGTTTATTGCAAACGGCTTTTACACTAGGCAATAAAACATTTGACCGTTGTGTTATTTTTCACAGCCTGTCTAAACGCTCTAATGCTCCGGGATTACGCTCAGGCTTTGTTGCGGGCGATGCCGCCTTAATGAAACAATTCCTACACTACCGCACTTATCACGGTTGCGCCATGTCACTACCGGTTCAACAAGCCAGTATTGTGGCCTGGCAAGATGAGGACCATGTTCTCGAAAATAGGAATTATTATCGTGAAAAATACAATGCAGTTATCAGAATCCTATCAGATGTCTGTATAATTTCACAACCGCCGGGAAGTTTTTACATCTGGCTTAAAACAACCATCGCCGATACAGAATTTGCGCAAGGACTCTTTGCATTAGAAAATGTGACCGTTCTCCCGGGCAGTTTCTTATCGCGAGAAGCCAAGGGTATTAACCCGGGACAAAACCATGTAAGAATGGCTCTGGTCGCGCCATTAGACGACTGTATTGATGCGGCACACCGCATTAAACAATTTATTAAAACTTTATAAAGAAATCACCATGAGACAATTAGAAAACATTATTAACGAAGCTTTTGAAAACCGTGCTGACATCACGCCCAGCACAGCAACCCCCGAAGTCCGTAGCGCTGTTGAACAAGCCATGAATCTGCTTGACAGTGGCGAAGCCCGTGTTGCTGAAAAATCAAGCGGCGATTGGGTGGTTAACCAATGGCTTAAAAAAGCCGTTTTACTTTCTTTTAGAATTAATGAAAATCGTGTCATGGATGGCGGCGTTAATCGTTATTACGACAAGGTTGAAACAAAATTTGCCACTTACACCCCTGAAGACTTCCAAAAAGCCGGTGTTCGCGTCGTTCCCAATGCCAATGCACGTCACGGTTCTTATATCGCCCCGGGGGCAATTTTAATGCCATCGTATGTCAATATTGGTGCTTACGTCGATAGCGGCACTATGGTTGATACTTGGGTAACGGTCGGCTCCTGTGCGCAAATTGGCAAGAATGTACATTTATCCGGCGGCGTTGGCATTGGTGGCGTCTTAGAACCGTTACAAGCCGGCCCAACTATTATTGAAGACGACTGTTTTATTGGCGCCCGTTCTGAGATTGTTGAAGGCGTAGTGGTTGAACAGGGTTCGGTGATCTCAATGGGCGTTTATATTGGCCAAAGCACTAAAATATTCAACCGCATGACCGGTGAAATCAGTTATGGCCGCATCCCAGCGGGTTCGGTTGTTGTCTCAGGAAACCTTCCTTCTGCAGATGGCAGCCACAGTTTATATTGCGCCGTTATCATCAAACAAGTTGATGACCGCACCCGCAGCAAAACCGGTATTAATGAGCTGTTAAGAGATTAGCAGACTATTTAACCCCATCAAAAAAGCCGCCAAACTGTTACTCTCGGTCTGGCGGCTTTTTTATTGTTAACGACTCACCAGTAGGATGGTGGCGATAGCTTTTCGCAAACGACTTGATTGAACTTTTCAACAACACCCGAACACGGTCCCGCCAATAATAAAAAACCGTCTGCGCTTCAATTACATACCTCAAATTACAAAATAAAAACCCAACTAAAACAAACGCTTCTAAATAATGGTCATACATAACGGCCATCGGTATAATAACAATTAGGAACAGACGACTAAACCCTTGATTAATAGCCTTTTTATAATCTATAAGCACCTACACAGGCATGAACTACCATGAAAACCCATAGTTCCCCCCATTTTTCACAAAATGCCGACCCCCAACGCCACCGCGTGACCGCAACCACGAAGCCAGTAGGGCTATCCTGAGCAATCATTATGTTCGCTAACAAAGTCTTTATTTTTTGTATCACGGGTGCTTTATTGTGGCTTACGATTACCTTTGGTTTTAATATCAATATCCCACTACTACCCAAAGAAAGCCCCAATGCAAACACGCTTAAAACAACACTGTCGTTACCGAAAGGTTTTAGCATTACGGTCTTTGCCACAAATCTCCCGGGGGTGCGCACCATACTGCCAACACCCACCGGCGATTTAATTATCACATTACCTAAAAAGGGGCAAGTGGCCTTACTGAAAAAAACACCGGCTAACCCAAAAGCTACCCGACAAGCTCTCCCCTTACTTTCCGGCCTTAACTTACCCAGCGGCTTAGCTTTTTACAAGAACTGGCTTTATATCGCTGAAAGTCATGCCATTGGCCGCATTCACTACGACCCCATCAAGCAACACATTTCCGGCGACTATCAAACCATTATCAGCAATCTTCCTAACGGCGGTAATCACTGGACCCGAACCATTAAATTCAGCCCTGACGGTCAACTTTTTATCGCTGTCGGTTCCCGTTGTAATGTTTGTGAAGAGCCCAACCACTTTCGTGCCACACTGCTTAAATATCGCCCTGATGGCAGTCACGGTGAAATCTATGCAACCGGTCTTCGAAACACGGTCGGGTTTGCCTGGGAACCGAGTACCCGGCGTTTATTTGGCGTGGATAACGGCCGTGATTTCTTAGGTGATAACACCCCGCCCGATGAAATTAATTGGATTCAAAAAGACCATTTTTACGGTTGGCCCTATAGCTATGGCAACAATCAACCGGATCCTCAGTATGGCTCAGACAAAAGCCATGAGATTAGCCGCGCAACACCGCCATACCATTTACTGAGCGCCCACAGTGCCCCCCTCGCACTACTTTTTCTTAAACACCCACGCTTTCCAACCCAGTTACGCAAAAAAGCACTGATTACCTTACACGGCTCCTGGAACCGCTCCACCAAAATCGGTTATAAAATAATCGCCGTAGACCTTAATGATTCCATTCCTAACCGCCAGCACGACTTTATTACCGGCTTTGAAACACAAGGCAATGTTATTGGCCGTCCGGTAGATATTGCTGAAGACCTCCAAGGCAACTTATTCCTTTCTGATGACTTTAGCGGTACTGTTTATAAAATAACTTACCAACCGGATCAAAACCCATAACTTTCTTAAGACTGACCCTTGTAGACAAACTGATCTCTTGGCACAATAACACCCTCATAAGCCTTATCAACACCACTCAATAGCCTAAACATTCAAATCAATGATTACACTGTACGGCATAAAAAACTGCAACACCGTGAGTAAAGCCAGAAAATGGCTGGAGGCACATGCGATTGATTATCAATTCCATGATTTCAGAGCCGATGGCCTGAGTCGTGATCAACTAACCCAAATAGCCGGGCAGATCCCCTGGGAAACACTCCTTAACCGGCGCAGCACCCGCTGGAAAGACATTCCTGTAGAAGTACGGGAAAACCTCGACCAAACACAAGCGCTTGAATTTATGCTATTGCACCCAACATTAATTAAACGACCAGTTTTAATCAGCACCACGAAAGCCTTTGTCGGATTTTCAGAACCACTGTATCAACAACACTTAACCTGACGCAAACACATTACTCATCGCAAATTAAAGCATTGACTCTTTAAGCTCATTAAAAATTAAACCATGACACAAACACTGGCATTACTCGAAGCTCTCATAAAAAAACCCTCAGTAACCCCTAACGATGAAGGCTGTCAGGATTTAATTGCTCAGCACCTAACGCCACTGGGTTTTGTCGACGAACGGCTTGATTTTGACGATACCCAAAACATCTGGTTACGGCGCGGTCAATCAGCCCCTTTATTTGTTTTTCTGGGTCATACCGATGTGGTTCCTCCAGGCCCGCTGGACGAATGGGACACCCCGCCTTTTGAGCCGACGATTAAAGGCGATTTACTGTATGGCCGCGGGACCGCCGATATGAAAGGCGGTATCGCTTGTTTTATCACCGCTTGCGAACGCTTTATCGAAAAACACCCCGATCATGCCGGTTCAATCGCACTAATGATTACCAGCGATGAAGAAGGTATTGCCACTAATGGCGTGGTTAAAGTCATTGACGTGTTAGAACAACGTCATGAAAAAATTGACTGGTGCCTAGTGGGCGAACCTTCCAGTGATAAAAAAATAGCCGATGTCATCCGCGTCGGGCGCCGAGGATCATTGTGTGCAAAACTGACCGTTAATGGTATTCAAGGCCATGTTGCTTATCCCGATCTTGCCGAAAACCCTATCCATACCGTTACCCCGGCACTCACTGAATTAACCCAAGAAGTTTGGGATCGTGGCAATCAATTCTTCCCCGCAACCAGTTTGCAAATTTCCAATATTAATGCCGGTACCGGTGCTGAAAACATTATCCCCGGCCATGCTGAAATATTATTTAACCTGCGCTTTTCTACGGCTTTAAATGAACAAACCATTAAAGACCGAACCCATGCCATCCTGGATAAATATAATTTCAACTACACCTTAGACTGGCGCTTATCTGGCAATCCGTTCTTAACCGACAAAGGTGAACTGATCACCGCATGCCACCAAGCGATTGAGGGGGTCACCGGCTATGAGCCCGTAGACGATACCGGTGGCGGCACATCAGATGGCCGCTTTATCGCACCGACCGGTGCTCAAGTGATAGAACTGGGGCCTATTAATGAGAGTATTCACAAAATAAATGAACATGTTTGCGTTGAAGACTTAGAAACACTTTCAATTATTTATGAAAACATCCTGACGCATTTACTCGTTAACAATTAGCCACCGGTCACGCTCATGTGACGAAAGATAACCGGCTTTTCCTGAAGATTAAATTCATGCTTTTCGGGTTTAATCTTCATCGCCTCAACGATCGTTTGTTTCAATAACTCCAGATTGCCTGGATTTGAACGTAGTACTTTTTTCAAATCAACCGAATGTTCATTACCGAGACACAACAACAACCGTCCTTCCGCCGTTAACCGAACCCGATTACATTGACTACAAAAATTCTCACTGTGCGGTGAAATAAAACCCACACGAGTAGCCCCCCCATCAACCCTAAAATAATTAGACGGCCCACCGGTTTTATCAGTCGTCGACAACAAACTAAAATGCTGCGCAAGATCTTCTAGGATTTGATAACTGGGGTAATAGGCCTCGGCGCGGCTATGATCACTGACCTGTCCTAAGGGCATTTCTTCAATAAAGCTAATATCAAAACCGTGCTCAACCGCATAACGCACTAAATCAACAACCTCATCGTGATTTCGGTTTTTTAAAATAACCGCATTCAATTTAATCCGCTCAAAGCCTTGCGCCTTAGCAGCCGCTACCCCGCGCAAGACCTGTTGCAAGTCACCGGTTCGGGTTAACCGTTTAAAACGCTCAGGATTTAAGGTATCCAGACTGATATTAAGCCGTTTAACATCGGCCTTTTTCAGGTCTTGTGCCATTTTATCAAGATGAGAACCATTCGTAGTCATCACTAACTCATCTAACCCCTGAAGATTGCCTAACTTATTCATCAATTCAAGAATATTTCGACGAATCAACGGCTCTCCACCGGTCACTCTTAATTTAGTAACACCGAGTTCGACAAAAGCCTTGGCAACCTGATAGATCTCTTCCAAGGTCAAAATTTGCGCCCGGGGCATAAAGGTCATTTCTTCGGACATACAATAGACACAGCGAAAATCACAACGATCAGTAACTGACAACCGTAAATAATTTACCGTACGCCCAAAAGAATCAATTAATTTTGGCTGTGTCTGCATAACATAAAACTAAAAAATAACCTGTAAGAAAATCCGTAACTGAACACTTTTTACTTAACACACAAAAGAGACCGGTTAACCCGAATAAACACATATAGTAACATTTTTATTGGTATCAATCTCGCATCAACACCCATGCCGCGTTAGAATGGTGGTTTATTATTTTAATCCTCCCTCCCCATGAAAAAACTCATCATTACTTTGCTCGCCGGGCTTTTAATTGCAACCCCCTTGCAGGCTGAAGAAAAGCCCACAATTCGATTGGGTGTCTTAGCCTTTGGCACCGTCAACTGGGAGCTAACCGCCCTTAAAAATGAAATCAAAACGCCTTCATTTAATCTGGATATTCGCCGCTTAACCAGCCCACAAGCCGGCAAGATTGCACTGCAATCTGGTGCTGTGGACATGATTGTTGCCGACTGGGTTTGGGTTTCCAGACAGCGTGAAAATAACTTTAACTTTACCTTTTACCCGTATTCAACCGCCTCGGGCAGACTCATGGTATCTCCAAAAAGCACTATTCACTCTGTTAACGACCTCATCGGTAAGAAGTTAGGAATTGCCGGCGGTGCATTAGACAAAAACTGGCTGTTGTTACAAACACTCAGCCAGCGCACAGGCTTAACCCTAAAAGAAAACCTTGAACCGGTCTTTGGTGCCCCCCCGCTTCTGAGCCAACAACTGAAACAAGGCCAGCTCGATGCCGTGATGACCTACTGGCACTATGGCGCCAAACTCGAAGCTCTGGGCTTTCGTTCACTGCTCAGCGGCAGTGATATTATCTCAGGGCTGGGCATTGAACAAAAAATACCGATGCTCGGTTATGTTTTTCAACAAGACTTTGCCAGCCAACACCCGACCGTCATCACACGTTTTTTTAGCACGCTGGCGTTAGCAAAAGAACAATTATGTCTTAACGATGCCAGTTGGCAAAAAATTATTCCGTTAACCAAAGCGAACGATCAAAAAACCGCCCAACTCTTACGCCAACGTTACTGTGACGGCCGCATTAAACAATGGGGACCTGCGGAACACGACGGTGCTGAAAAAATTTACACGCTGTTAAAAGCGCTCAGTAACAACCGTTTAACCGGCCAGTCTGAACATATTAACCCCGGAACCTTCTGGATGCCTTCAGCACCATGACATCGACCACCAATCCTCAGCGCACCCGCTATTTAGCCGCGCTGTCCCTGTTTGTTTTTATTTTATTATGGCACGGCATCGCCAGTTGGCTAGCAACACCGGTACTGCCTGAGCCTATCAAAGTCGCTGAAGTTATGTGGTCTGAAATCTATCACGGCGACCTATTACATCATTTAGGCATGACTTTATTTCGCTTGACCCTCAGTTTTATCATTGCCATGATATTAGGTTCAGCACTGGGTATTTTATTAGGCAGAACCCCGACCATCGACCATTTCTTTGATAACTGGCTCATTATTTTTCTCAATATTCCGGCACTGGTCACCATTATTTTGTGTTACGTCTGGTTTGGTCTCAGCGAGGTCGCCGCTATTCTCGCCGTAGTCGTTAACAAACTTCCCAATGTTATTGTGACCCTTAGAGAAGGGGCTAAATCACTCGATAAAGACCTGTTAGAAATGGCGCAGAGTTATCGGTTAAGTCGAAAAAAAATATTAACGCAGGTGATCTGGCCACAGCTCCATCCCTACTTTATGGCCGCAGCGCGGTCCGGTATTGCCCTGATTTGGAAAATTGTCCTGGTCGTTGAATTACTCGGCCGTAGCGATGGCATGGGCTTTCAATTACATTTATTTTTTCAACTGTTTGATGTCGCCAGCATCTTAGCCTATACGCTCGCCTTCATCACCGTCATACAGGTTATCGAAATCAGCGTATTAAAACCCCTAGACCACTATGGTAGACGGTGGCAACGATGACTGAAATTAGCCTTGCTATTGAGCAAAAGAAATTCCCTAAATCAAGCCAACCTCAATCAGAAAATATTATTGCTGATTTAAATCTCAACATTCATTCCGGTGAGTTTGTCTGCCTCATTGGCCCCTCGGGCTGCGGCAAGACGACTCTACTTAATTTGGTTGCCGGACTGGATGAAAACTATCAGGGAACGATTACCTTTGGCGCCCCCCACAACGACTGCCGTATCGGCTATGTTTTTCAAAACCCCCGATTACTCCCGTGGCGGACGGTACGAGAAAATATTGAACTGGTTTTGCCCCTCTACACCCCCGACCATACCGTTGATGAATTATTGGCATCAATGAAACTCACAGCGGTTCAAGATAATTACCCCCAGCGCCTCTCACTGGGTATGAGTCGACGTGTCGCCTTGGTAAGAGCCTTTGCTATCAATCCGGATATTCTCTTAATGGATGAACCGTTTGTGTCTTTAGACGCTCCCACCGCACGTAAAATTCGAAAACAACTGATTACACTGTGGGACCAACAGCAACACACGGTCTTATTTGTCACCCATGATTTAAGAGAAGCCATTACCTTGGCAGACCGGCTGATTTTCTTATCCAACTCGCCAATGACTATCGTTCGTGATGTCAAAGTTACGGTCCCAAGAGCGCAGCGTTTTAATGAAAACCAAATAGAACAATTCAAAAATCAACTGTTATCCCAGTACCCTGATATTAATCACTTACTCTAAGCCCCCCATAAAGATAGGCTCGCTGTAAACGACAGACGCTAATAAGAAAAAGCCCTATCGATCACTCGACAGGGCTTTTTTTATTACTTTAGAACGTTACCGTACCGTCCTTAATACTGACAATAACTTTAGAAGACGACCTGGGCACGCGCTGTTAAGGCATGAACAAAATCGTCTTTCAGTGTATCAGTGACTAAATCACGATCAGAGAAAACATAATTCAAACGCAGTCCAACATTATTGGTTGCCCACCAGTTAAGAGCAGCGGTCCAGTTATTCGCTCGACCCGCCGTGCTAAAATTCCCATCCGATAAATCAAGATAACTGTAACGCGCCGCCACTTCCCAGGCCCCGATACCGCCATTACCGACTTCATGACCGACTTTGACTCGTTTCCATTGGCCGGCAGATTGTTTCCAGTTCATATGCTCACCGGTTAAGAAATAACCCACTTCAGCATAGTAACTATAAAAATTCAAATCGGTCAATCCACCCGTCCGTTCCACATTCATCGTGGTAAATTCTGCTTGCCCATGGAGTGGTCCAAGATAACCTGCAATCTCAGCATTGGCAGCGAGAATACTGTCTTCGGACAAGTCTGAACCACTGTCAATCCAGGTACCGCCAATATGCGCTTCAGGGTGATATTTAAACCTTAACTCTACACCATCTTTACTCGCCAATTTATTACCATCAGCATCCTCCCCGCCTGGATTATCATCCATATCACGGTAATGCACCGATCCTCCTACATGGAAATGTTGATCTTTGTCATTCACCAAAGACACCAACCCTCTTGCTGCTGTACCAAAACTTTGGTTGAATTCACCGTCTTCATTAATCCCTGCAGCAAAAGCACCGGCACGACCATAAAAAAGATCATCATCATAAGCTACCGTCAGCCCCATTCTACGACGACCTAAATAAGGCGTGTCAATAAAGGCATCGGTTTGTGCCCGTTCTTGAAAGGTTTGCCAATTCGAACTGTTTTCAGATTGAAAACTAAACGGCACTTTCTGATGACCCACTTTAATCGTTACATTATCAAAACCGGTATAAGCCAACCAGCCATCGGTTAAATCAATTTTACTGTATTCTGAAAAATCAATTTCGGCCTTGTACTTCCAGTCATGGGCTAATTTACCGTAGCCTTTCAAACGAACCCGGCGTGCTTCCATACCATTTCCAGCTTCACTGTTTGGAAAAAAGAAATTCACATCGGTTTGAACACGACCACCGACAGCAAATGCATAAGCGCCATCGGTTGATTTAATACTTATTCCTTTCTTACCCGTTGAGATCTTATACTGGGTGTCTTTAACGGCACTGATCACAGAAGCATCGGATGTCACTTTCTTTTCAGTGAGTTGCTCAAATTGTTTTTGCGTAATCGCGCCATTTTCACGTAATATTTTAAGTAAATCCTGATCCACTGCCACAGCTTGCGTACTTCCTAAAACAGCCGCAACGCCGAGTACAACGAGACTCACTGCGCGTGTTATTTGCTTTGACATACTATGCCCCTATAAATCAATACATTCATTTCAGATTAAACGGTATAAAAAAATCGTAGGGCAAGGATAGAGGGGCAATGTGACACCTTGATGACACAATTGTTTTTTTAAAAAAAGGTCAGGACAGGATAAATATTCAGTTTAGGAAGCGAGCATTTCTAAAGCCAGTTTCGCCATATTAACCGAACCGCCGCCTTGGCCTAACTGCTGTTTAACGGCTAAAAGTTGTTTGCAAATACCCCTTCGGTAGTGCTGATCGTTAACAATGGCCAACACTTCACGGGCCATATTTTCAGCGCTGGCTTCATGTTGAATGAGTTCTTTAACAATACCCTGATTGGCAATAATATTCGGTAAACCAATGAAATTAATATTAACCAACAATCGACCCAACCCATAGGTTAAGGCAGACAATTTATAGACGATGACCATCGGGACTTCTAACAGAGCAATTTCTAATGTCGCGGTTCCCGACGTGGTTAATACCGCATCGCAACACTGCACCACATCATAAAATTCTTGTTTGACCACGCGCACATTAACCGTCGCGGTTGCCAAATAAGACGCTATCAATTCATCGCTGACGGAATTGGCTTGCGGCAACATAAACTGACACCCCGGTAGTTGGCCGGCTATATGCTCAGCTGCCAGCAACATTTCCGGCAACAACCGTTTAATTTCATTGTGCCGACTGCCGGGTAACAAACCAATAACCGGCGTGTCCGCATTGATCTCAAAATGGCCTCGCACTGCAGCCTTGGTATATTTAGGTTTCACCGCATCTACCGACGGGTGCCCCACATAACGCACCGGTACCTTTTCGCGTTCATAGTAAGGGACTTCAAAAGGAAAGATGACGGCCATCATATCAATGACTCGACCATATTTTTTAACCCGCCCCGGGCGCCAGGCCCACACTTGTGGGCTAACATAAAAGAGCACTTTAACCCCACACTGTTTCGCATACGCGGCTAATTTATAATTAAACTCTTTATAATCAACACAAATTAAGAGATCGGGTTGTTGTTCACGTAGCGTTTTCCTAACCAACGCCAAGGCCTGCCTGATTTCACGGTAATGGCGCAGTACTTCCACAACACCAATCACACCAATATTGGCAGCATCAAAACATAATTCAATGCCCGCCTCACGCATACAGGTGCTCCCCATACCGATGCCTTTTACCGCAGGAGACATTTCTTTAAGCGCCAAAAACAATTCTGCACCGTGACGATCACCCGAGGCTTCACCGGCCACAATCATGACTCTCGGATTTTTTTTATGCTGATCTGTCAATGCCCCGATCTCCACACCTTAACGGCTTAACACACTAGGACAAGGTAGCGCTAATAACCGCCGCAATCGCTCTGATTTGACTATCACTCAGACTAGGACAAATAGGGAGCGAAAGACAACGCGCTGCAACCGATTCCGTAACCGGTAAAGATAACCCCTCACAACTGTCTAAAAAGACCGTTTGTTGATGCAACGGTACGGGGTAGTACACCGCACAAGCGATCTGCTGTGCCTGTAGGGCTGCTAAAATCTTTTCTCGATGATCGGATAACATCGTGTACTGATGATACACATGCACACCGAGACCATCTTCAAACGGTGTTTCCAGTGGCAAACCCTGCAATAACTCAGAATACAAATGCGCCACCGCACGCCGGCGTTGATTACTGTTCTCAATACGCTTTAACTTTGCCCGCAAAATAACCGCCTGCATTTCATCTAACCGGCTGTTATAACCAATCACATCATGGTAGTAACGCACATCAGAACCGTGATTACGTAGTTTTTTTATCATTGCGGCTATCTCATCGGATGAGGTTGTCACCAACCCTCCATCACCGTAGGCCCCTAAATTCTTACTGGGAAAAAAACTAAATCCCGCCGCATCGCCAAAACTACCGGTTTGTTGGTCGTCAATCGAAGCGCCAAAAGATTGCGCACAATCTTCAATCAATTTAAGGTTTTGACGCTGACACAAGTTCTTAATCGCGCCCATATCAGCCGGCTGCCCAAATAGATGAACCGGCATCACAGCGCGGGTTTTAGCGGTAATCGCACCGGCAATAGTTGCTGCCGTAATATTAAACGTCTTTGCGTCGATATCTACAAACACCGGTGTCGCCCCGACATAACGAATCGCTTCTGCCGTGGCAATAAAAGTAAAGGCTGAGGTAATCACTTCATCGCCTTCCCCGATACCGGCCGCGACCAACGCCAAATGCAGCGCATCGGTACCAGAGGCTACACCAATTGCATGCTTAACCCCTAAATAATCAGCCGCCTCTTGCTCAAACGCCTGCACATTCGGTCCTAAAATAAAAGCACAACTGTCTAAAACCGCATTGATGCCTTGTTGGATCTCAGTTTTTATTTCGCTGTATTCTGCTTTCAGGTTTACCATTGGAATCATTATTACTGTCCTTATCTCTTAACTTTATGAACTGATGATCAATAACAAAATTAACTTATCAGAGCGAACCCACTAATTAATGAGTTGGCTAATTTGTATTGCAACTTCTAGTGCTCTTTTTCCCGACTCACCGCTGACTAACGGTTCCTCACCGGTCTTAATACAGTGTAAAAATGATTTTATCTCTTCCAGTAAAGCATCGCCGTTTTCAAAGGTCGACTCATTCGTTTTAATATCAGGAATCCCCGGGAACATTTCTTTATCGCCAATCTGATGCTGCGTCAGGACACGATTTTGAAAATCAACCGACACATAACAACTGGGACGGAACATACGCATTTTACGCTCCATTTTCATACTGACCCGACTGGCGGTCACATTAGCAACACAGCCACTTTTAAACACAATCCGTGCATTAGCAATGTCGGTTCCTTTTGTTAAAACCGGCGTACCGCTGGCATCAAGACGTGCTATTTCCGAATCGACTAATGCTAAAATAATATCGATATCATGAATCATTAAATCCAGAACCACACTGACATCATTGGCACGCGGGTTAAAAGGCGATAACCGATGTGACTCAATAAACAGCGGCTTATCCGGCAAATGATCTAACCCCATAACTGCAGGGTTAAAGCGCTCTAAATGACCAACTTGTAATAACACATGATTCGCTTTTGCCGCGGCGATCAATTCATCGGCCTCTTCAACGGTTACCGTAATTGGCTTTTCCACCAACACATGCGCGCCGTGATTAATAAAATCTAAGGCTACTTTATGATGTAAGGTTGTGGGAACCACAATACTAACCGCATCGACCTGACCCAATAACTGGCGGTAATCTGTCAATGCCTGTGTTTGATGTTTTTGTGCTATTTCTTCGGCTGCCTGTTGATTAACATCCACGACAGCCACTAGCTCACAGTCCGGAAGCCCGGCATATTTTTCCGCATGAAATTTGCCCAAATATCCGGCACCAATAACCGCGCTCTTAATTTTTTTCATGGCTGAAATCTTTACTTAAAAAATATTTTTTTACTCTAAAACGTTTACTTAAACCCATGAACGCCGCGTTTTGACTTGATCGCCAGCCAGGCTTTCAAAATACTAATTTCCGGAGTCTCATCCAAATCAGCAATCGACTGTTGCGCCCTAAGCAGTCTAAAGGCCGTTGTTAACGCCTTATAACGCTCGCCGCTAATACCGGCCCGCCGTAAACCCACAGCATTCAGTCGGTAATGTTTCGCCGGTGCACCGCCTGCAGTGCTAAAGGGTAAAACATCCATACTTAAACCGGAGGTTCCCCTGACAATGGCAAAACAACCGATGCGACAAAATTGGTGCGCCACCACAGCACCGCCCATAAAAACATTATTACCCACTTCAACAAAACCGCCAATAGCGACATTATTTGCAAAAACAGTCTGGTCACCGATCACACAATCATGTGCTACATGACTGTGATTCATAAAAAAACACTGTGAACCAATCATTGTCGCCCCTTCAACAACCGTTGCCCGGTGAGCCGTAAAGCCTTCACGAAAAACATTGTTATCGCCGATGGATAAGTAACTCACCGTTTCAGCACTAAAAGCAATATCTTGCGGTAAATCACCCAACACCACATGCGAGTGCACCCGATTACCACTCCCCATGCGCACAAAACGTTTAATTACCGCATGGGCCTGAATTTCACAACCATCACCCAGCACCACATCCGGTTCTATCACCGCATACGGACCAATAATAACCCCGTCTCCTATTTTAACATTTTCAGCGATACACGCCGTAGGGTGAATACTCGTTGTCATGTCAATTAACCTCTTGGATGATATTGCTGATGCAATTCTTTTAAACGTTCTTGGGCAATATGCGTATAAATCTGTGTTGTCGATAAGTCACTGTGTCCGAGTAGTAATTGTACCACTCTTAAGTCCGCACCATGATTTAGCAAATGTGTCGCAAAGGCGTGTCGCAATGTATGTGGGGACAGTGATTTAGTAATGCCGGCCACACTGGCATAACGCTTAATCAAATACCAAAAAGCTTGTCGGGTCATCGCCGAACCTCTCTTCGTTACAAACAAAAAGTCACTTTGTCGACCGGCTAAAATAGCTTCTCGCGCAACGCTAATATATTGCTCTAACCAACTCAATGCTTGTTCGCCTACAGGAACAAGTCGCTCCTTATTGCCTTTTCCAACAATACGTACCGCGCCTTGACGCAAACTGATTTGTTCAAAGCGGAGTGCTATCAATTCTGAGACCCGAAGCCCTGTCGCATAAAGCAACTCCAACATGGCTCGATCACGATAACCCAAAGGCAAAAGCACATCCGGTGCTGCCAGTAATTTTTCAACGTCTTGTTCAGACAAACTCACCGGCAACGGACGACCTAACTGCGGTGGCTCAATGTGCATGGTCGGATCTACTTTAAGTTGATTCTCACGCACTAAATAACGGTAAAACTGGCGTAACGAGGACAACATCCGAGCCGCTGAGCGTCGGCTCACACCTTGCTCAAAACGCATCGCCATAAATTGTGAAATATCACTACTGCCCACATCAAGCATACTTTTTGATGCCAAAAAATCGGCAAAAATCATTAAATCACTGCCATATGCACTGAGTGTATTCTCACTCAACCCCTGTTCAGACCAAGTCGCATCTAAAAACAAGTCAATTAAAATCTTAGCACTCATCGTTAATTAACTAAACGTTAGCGGGTAACATCAACAGTATACTGAATTCAATACCGGTATAT
>MPSY01000229.1 GCA_001901525.1 Methylococcales bacterium OPU3_GD_OMZ
CCTAAATGCGACTTCACGGTTCGCTCGGTAATGGTTAACCGTGCCGCCATTTTGGCCGTACTGAAGCCCTGATACACTAAATCCACCACTTCTAATTCTCTTGCGGTTAAACACGATAAAGAACGATACAAGGGGTTTTTCGTTAACGGTTGATTATTATTTTTCTTTATTAATAAATGGATGACTTTCGGGATCAACCGCCGCGGTACCCAGATCTCGTTGTTTAACACCGCGTTAATCGTTTTGTGGATCAATACCGGGGCAATATTAATTTCTGAATAACCCGATATTTCCTGCATCATCACTAAGACTTGTAATTGCTCTGAACAATTTTCACCCAGCATCAGCAATTTTTCACCGTCGCTCATTAACGCGCTAACCTCTTCTGTCACTGCCGGTAACAATAACGAGTCAAAAACAATCAGATCTACCTTTACATGCTGTTTAAAGGCCTCAACTTCTCGAACCGTCGCCGCAAGTTGAACGCGGTGGTGTTGCTTTAAGGTATCGGTCCAACCACCGACCCTTAACCCATCTTCGGTGAGTAAAATAATAGTCGCCATCTGAACCTTACCCGCTATGACGGACTGTTAATCAAAGCAGGGGATTGAGCCGGCTCACTGGTTACGTCCGGAAAAACAAACCGTAATTTCTGCTTAAATTCTCGGGTAATCGCTCTTGAATCCCAGCGGTTTTCAACCACACGCGGGGTTATTAAAACAATTAACTCGGTTTTCTCTTTAGTTTTAGTGGTACTGCCAAATAAAGACCCCAAAACCGGTATCTTGTGTAATACCGGAACCCCTGAAAAATCGATCACATCATTTTCGGCCATTAACCCCCCTAAAATGATCGATTCACCGCTTTGAACCACCACGGTGCTTTCGATCTTACGTTGTTGGATCGTCGGCGAATCAATATTGCTTTGCACCGTGGGTATCGCCCGGTCAACGCTCTGCTTAATTTCTAAGGTCACCAAGCCATTGGCATTAACACGAGGTTTCACATTCAACACCACGCCGGTTTCACGCATTTGAATAGCACTGGTCTGAATCGGATTAACACCGCCACTGGTGTTAGTCGACTCCGATGTACGGATCGGCACTTGATCACCCACCTGTATTAACGCCTCCTGATTATTTAACAC
>MPSY01000230.1 GCA_001901525.1 Methylococcales bacterium OPU3_GD_OMZ
TTATGCAAAGTGGCAACTCAAATTCCGGCAAATAAAGAAAATGAAACGCCTCTGGGTCAAATAGCCCCACTACTTGTGGGATTATGGGTAGATTTGAATGTCTATAAAAATAGTGCTTTAATATTATAAGATAAAACAGGAGAAGATCATGAATAAAATAATCACAACTATATTACTTGTAATGGGATTTCTCAAGGCTCAGGATGAGCCACTACGGGTGCTGATCCCCTGGTACAACTACCCCATCCATTGGTCGGCGGACTACCAGTGGGACGACCTCGCCAGCTCGGCCTCGCAAATCCCGATCACCGCCATCATCAACGCTAACAATGGTCCCGGATCGGGAGGCCCCAACGCAGACTATATAGTGGGTATGTCGGAATTGGCCGGTAAAGTAACCACAGTAGGCTATGTGCCTACGGGATACGGAAACCGCGATATCTCGACCGTGAAGGCTGAGATCGACGAATGGGCAGACTATTGGGTTCCTCACGGCCTCTCGGGAATTTTCATCGACGAAATGTCAAATGAAACCAGTAAACTATCCTACTACGAAGACCTCTATGCATATATTTTGAACAAGCCCGGCCTCGAGGAGGTCCACGGCAACTCTGGGGTGTCCTCGGAAGAAGCCTATGTGTCGGCGCCCGCGACCACAGCTCTGGTGATCTCCGAAAACTACATGTCGGAGTGGCCATCGTATGTCACTGACTCCTGGGTCAATGAATACGATGCGGCACGCTTCTCGATGCTTGTCCACACCGCCAGTACGACCAGCGAAATGCAGACCGCCATAGATCTTGCACTGCAACGCAACATTGGCTTGGTATACGTCACCGATGACGTGATGCCCAATCCTTGGGACAAACTCCCCACCTACTGGCAGGAACAAGTCAACTACATCAAGTCCTTGAACCAGGGTAATGATTCAGGAGAACCTACATTTAAAGATATGGATACAGATGGTGATGGGTGTTTAAGTGAAGAAGAGTTTGAGAATGCTAATAACGGTAATTAAAACTTCATCCTAATTCTTAAAAAGCCCCTCACTTAAGTGTGGGGCTTTTTTGTTTATAAAATAGACACCCACATTGTTGTATAATTATTTGTAATTTTCTGTATGAAACGCCTCTGGGTCAT
>MPSY01000113.1 GCA_001901525.1 Methylococcales bacterium OPU3_GD_OMZ
TTAGCTTTAGTAGCACCGGATTTACTCTTCGCCGCCTCCGTTTTAGCCTTAGTCTCTTTTACCTTACTTGTTGCCATTTATAACCCCCCTCGGTTTAGTTTAGATATTTTAATTCTTTTAAGTCCATACCAAAAATCACTGCTGTAATATTTGCGCACTCCACGCTTTATAGCCTCCACTTAAAGACATAACCTTACTGTAACCTAATCGCTGCATAGCAACAGCCGCTAATGCAGAGCGAGCACCACTTCCGCAATATAACAGTACAGGAGTCATTTTGTCCGCCAAATTATTGATATTTTGTAATTTAAATTCCAAAACCCCGCGCGGGACATGTATCACACCGTCAATATGCCCTGATACAAATTCATGTTCTTCCCGCACATCGATGACGACTAAATTTGTCAGTTGCTGCATTTCCACTAAAGCCTGATCAACACTAATCTCACGAATTTGGTGGCGCGCTTCTGAAACTAAAGTAGCCGTTGATGCCACAGAAGAAGTCTTCCCAAATTGACCCTTTACGATTGCATCTTGGCGTTCTGACTCATCCAGCCCACACACTTTATTAGCCGGTACCGCTTGATCTATGTATTTAGGATTAGGTAAATTTAAATTATTCATCAAATCAATAAATTCTGCTCTGGATTTCCCAACTAACCGTGGGTTGTACCGACGTTCCTGACCAATACTACTCACTTCATTGCCCTGATAATCATGCCCAGGATAAACCAAGGTCTCATCGGGTAAGGTAAATAGTTGTGTCGTAATGCCATCATAAAGCGCACCGGCATCACCCCCTTGAAAATCTGCACGGCCACAGCCCCCTATAAACAATGAATCCCCGGTAAAAACTCGATCGCGCCAATAAAAACTAACACTCCCTGGAGTATGCCCCGGCGTTGCAATCACTTTAATGTGTTCATTTTCTCCAAAGGTAAAAACATCACCAGAATTTATCTGAATATCAGCACATTCTGCACCACAAGCTGCGCCGACACCGGTTTGGGTGCCTAGATGATTTCTTAATAACCCACCTGCAGTAATATGGTCGGCATGAACGTGCGTCTCCAACGCGTACTTTAAAGTAACCCCCATATCGTTAATTAAATTCAGATAATTCTCTATCTGCTCTTTAACCGGATCAATAATAACGGCTTCCTGGGTAACAGGGTCTGCCAAAAAGTAAGTAAAAGTCCAAGTATCCTCATCAAACAACTGTCTAAAAAACATTTAATCTAATCTCCTAAAAGTAAGCACCGATCTTAAAATAACACTGCTATATGTCATCAATATATTATCTTTAAACAAATATCATGCCATTCTAACGAAAAACGCCTAAGTGCTTAATAATAAAATAAATTAATTAATATTTGCACTGTCATCATCGTTCCTATATTGTTTCAATGAAACACTATTGAAACACTATTGAGCGCAGCAATGAAACCAAACACCCTTATTAATCATTGGCTTCTAGAACACCGGGATCATTCTACAGCCCTCTCTCTATTACAGGCCTTTGAAAACAGCTATTTCTTACTCGTTAATAGCCATCAAACCGTTTTATACAGTAACGTTAAAACAACTCACTTATTACAGCCGGTCAGCACCCATCTAATCGGAAGAACTTGCCCTCTCGAATTACTTAACCCTGCCACCGACAACAACTCCGAAGCTAAAACAATAAATATTAACGGCTCTTTATACCAAATAACAGTTTATCCCTTATTCGCAGCCCAACAAAAATGTATTGGCCATCTTATTGTTCTATCAGCCCCCCCGCCAACACCTAAAAAATCCCTGTTACCGAATACAGATACCCCTACTCCACACACTAACTTCCACGGCATTCTGAGCCAGTCATCTACAATGGAGCCCGTTTTCCAAATTATCAAGAATGCCGCCAGAACCGACTCCACGGTTTTGGTTCGCGGCGAAAGTGGTTCAGGAAAAGAATTAGTTGCACAAGCAATTCACACCCTAAGTAGTCGTCACGATCAGCCCTTCCTTGCCATTAACTGTGCCACGTTATCGGCTAACTTGCTCGAAAGCGAACTGTTTGGCCATGTCAAAGGTGCTTTTACCGGTGCCGTAAATAATCATACCGGTTTATTTCAACGCGCAACCCAAGGGACTTTATTTTTAGACGAGATTGCTGAGCTTCCTTTAGAATTACAAGCAAAATTACTCCGCGTCATTCAAGAGCGCACGTTAACCCCAGTCGGGGGTAGTCAAAGCATTGCGATAGACGTGCGCCTTGTTACAGCAACCCATCATTCTCTACGCGAACGCGTTGCCCAAGGCCAGTTTCGTGCTGATCTCATGTATCGACTCCGCGTGGTTCCTATTTTCATACCCTCTCTTAAAGAACGCCGAGAAGATATCCACTTATTACTCTGGCATTTTATAAAACTAAATAATCTAAAAAAATTTCGTATCATTACTAAAATTGCCCCCAAAGCAATGCAAGCACTACTCAATCACTCTTGGCCCGGCAATGTCAGAGAACTGCAAAACGTTTTGGAATATGCCTTTATTGTCGGCCAAGGCAATACGCTTCACTTTTCGGAATTACCGCCGGAGTTTAAAGAACCACAAGAACGTCCAACACCCCCCTCAGAAAATTTCCCCTGCATATTAACCTCAGAACAAGAAAGAACCGCTATTCAAAATGCACTACATCAGTACCAAGGTAAAATTAACCCGGCAGCAGAAAGTCTCGGCATGAGTCGGGCTACCTTCTGGCGCAAAAGAAAACATTATGATCTATAATCTTGAACCTGTTTCTGAAAAACAAGTAATTGATTGTTTGCCGGCATAGCAACCTTTTTCATCAAGACCATCCCTGCATTAGTTGCTAAAGAAACGATATCCTCAAAATGACGAATGCCGCTTCGTGGGTTTCTCAATTTTAACCACTGATCAAAACGAGCATTACTCTCACTGCTGTATTGATTGTTAAAATTAAAAGGACCATAAATCACTACTGCTGCACCGACTTTCAAATTAACATTCAACTTTTCAAAATATTCTGACACAACGCCCCAACTCATAATATGCAAGGTATTTGCTGTAAATACCCCCTCGATACCGGTTTCAGGCCACACTTCCTCTCTGACATCTAATACCAGTGGCGGATTAATATTAGGCAAAGAACTTTGCTTAACCCACTGAGAAATACCCGCTAAATTCTCTAACAGGTCGGTCGGTTGCCAAATGATGTGCGGTAAATTTTGCGCAAAAAAACAACCGTGCTGCCCGGTACCACTGCCAATTTCCCAGACTGTCATTGGCGCAGTAAAAATCTGTTCTATTTGCTGAAGAATCGGGCTCTTGTTATTTTCACAAGCTTGTGAAAAAGGCTTATCAGCTATCATAAAAAAAGTTATGCCTGAAACCAAGAGACCGGAACCAGCGTAATAACCGTTACCACCCACCAAAAAATAACTCTCTGAATGTAATTACTGAAGCGTTATTTATTACGTTATTTTTCTCTAAATGACTCATTACATCTCCCCCCTAATAACCATCGATGCTCGTAACGATCAGAATAAATTCTTCAATCACCCAAGACACGATAGCCCATTAATCGACTAAAAAACAAACGCCCCACCTCAAAAAACAGGAATCATTTTACCTTCAAGCACTATTAATCCAAAATAGCGATTAATTCTATAAAAAAACGTTCCGACAATGGATATCAAACTCATTCAAAGGATCGACGCAGTTAATGCTGATGAGTGGAATCATGTTACCGGAACCGCCGATCCCTTTGTACAACACGCCCTATTACTCGCCTTAGAAAAAAGTTCATCCGTTTGCCGCAAAACCGGCTGGCAACCCCATCATCTCATAGTCTATTCTGACAATCATCTGGTCGCGGTGATGCCTTTGTATTTAAAATTTCATTCTCAAGGTGAGTATGTTTTCGATCACCTCTGGGCAAACGCCTATCACAATCACCAACAATCTTATTATCCAAAGTGGCTCACCAGTATTCCTTTCACCCCCTGCCAAGGCAACCGAATCATCATAAAAAAAGGCAGGGATCCGTCCTTAATAACACACGCTATTTTTAATTATCTGCAAGAACATGCTGAACACTATCATGTCTCCTCATGGCATTGTCTTTTTCCTCATGCAGAGCAAGCAGAACAACTGAAGAATCTCGGTCTAAGTATTCGCCTGAGCTTTCAATTCCATTGGTTTAATAACAACTACCGCGATTTTAACGATTTTCTAGATACCTTACGCTCTAAAAAAAGAAAACAAATCAAGCGAGAACGACAACGTATCGCAGAACAAGGTATTAAACTTATAACCGTTAAAGGAGGTACGATTACCGATCAACAATGGCGCTACTTCTATCAATTTTATCAATTAACATACCTGAAAAAAGGCCATGCCCCTTACTTGACGTTTGAATTTTTCAAACAAATCTCTAACACCATGCCAGAACAATTGTTACTGGTCATCGCTGAACTAAACGAAACACCTGTCGCTATGGCTCTATTTTTTATAGGGAGCGACACCCTTTACGGCCGCTATTGGGGATGCCAAAACGAATTCAGTGGCTTACATTTTGAAACCTGCTACTATCAGGGCATTAACTATTGTATAAAAAACAAGCTGATCCGGTTTGATGCCGGCGCTCAGGGCGAACATAAAATAGCGCGCGGCTTTACTCCTATTACTACCTACTCAGCGCACTGGATTAAGAACCCGCAGTTCTCAAAAGCAATACACGAATTCATTCAAAAAGAAAAAACAAGTCAGTCGTCTTACGAAGACTATTACCAGACACTACTTCCCTTTAAACGAAAGCCACCCGGCACACCTTAATTAATCGACAACTCTGCCGTACTGACCTTGAAAAGGTTTAACATTATTGCCTGCAATTTTATTAATCGAATACATTTGTTTAGGCGATGCCTCAACAACAGGCTTTAAAACAAACCAATTCACCGTTTCAGTGTATGGCGGCGTGTCGCGAAAAAGTCATCATTTGCAGCAATCAGGAAACGATTGATAAACGGTCAAAAAAAAACCACCCCGCTACAAAACAGGGTGGTTAAAAATTACATTGAATGTAATAAAAATTCTAATTTAAGAGGAGATCTTAAATATGGTTCTATATTATGCGAAT
>MPSY01000231.1 GCA_001901525.1 Methylococcales bacterium OPU3_GD_OMZ
GTGGGGGGTGTTTGAAAAAAACCGATATAAGAAAATCCAATCGTGCTGTGATGAAGAAAAGGTTCGACGGATTTAAGTTTGCAATTGTTTTGAATTGTGCAATCACAAGGTGGATTGTTGTCTATCCTTATCCCATAACAAGCATCAGTTTGCTGAAATAAGATTGTGAGATCTTGACTAGATTTAATCGCCTCGGTTCGGGCCCATTGTAGATCTAATTTGATGCGCTCAGCAACGGAGCGGATGGTGTTCTTTTCAGCAATCAAGCCTAATGCGGGGGCAGTCAGCGTGGCGATGATGGCCAGTATCGCTAACACGATTAGCATTTCTATCAGGGTAACCCCGGCTGTTTTTTTCATGGTTTTGGTGCAAATCAATAAGTTTCAAAGATAGTACAAAATGGCTTGAATACACCTAGGCTGAGCGTTTTTGTCGATGACTCACGTTATAATGGTTTTTTTAAAGGGGCTTAAGAGGTTAAAAATGAAGTTGGCAACATTTACTCATAGCAATCAAACCCGCGTTGGTGCGGTCGTCGGGCAAGAGATGGTTGATTCCACAGGACTTATCGACGGTTTGACGACGATGGTTGATTTTATCAATTTAGGCGAACGTGCTATAGCGGCGATGGATCAACGTATTGCTCAAGGGGGCGGTCGTCTTGATCTCGATGCAGTTAAGCTAGAGGCGCCGGTTTTACAGCCGACTAAATATTTGGCGATCAGTTTGAATTATGCCGACCATATCAGTGAAACTGGTCTTGAAAAGCCGGAATTCCCATCGTTTTTTAATAAACAAACCAGTTGTATTATTGCTGATGGCGAGCCGATTCACCGGCCCAAGGTTTCTGAAAAAGTCGATTATGAAGGTGAGTTGGCACTAGTAATTGGTAAGCGGTGCCGGCATGTGCCGATTGATCGGGCTAAAGATGTTATTTATGGCTATACCATTGCCAATGATGTGTCGGTTCGAGATTGGCAGTTTCGCTCCCCTACGTTCACCTTGGGTAAATCGTTTGATACACACGGACCTTTAGGGCCATGGCTGGTTACGGCCGATGAGGTCGGCGACCCGCATCGGTTGGATTTAAAAACCTGGGTGGGCGGTGAATTACGCCAATCATCCAATACGATG
>MPSY01000232.1 GCA_001901525.1 Methylococcales bacterium OPU3_GD_OMZ
CTCGACGCGATACTTCAATGTTGCAGCAAAATCCCTCATCCGTGTATTGGGATCATAATCAATAGACCGACTGGCCAATGTACCGTTAGGTGTAAATGTCCAGGTCGTTTCAATTGCACTGCCTTTATTGGCGGCTTGGCCTGACGAGTTGTTCGCCTCCCAATTAACCGTCCAATCACCTAATAGAAGGCTTTGATCAATCGCTGTTGCAGCATTGGCAGCAAAAGGAGTAAAAAAAAGAGTGAAAAAAAATATTTTAATAAAATTCATTTAATACCTTCAAAATGTAATACTACTCAGTTAACTAAGTCGTTAACTGAGTAGTAACTATAAAAAAAATTATTTAACGCTAATGGGTGTAGTCGGGGCAGATGAGTACTGGTCAGCACTAGTGCCACAACCCACCAATAAAGCAGATAGCGCCACAACTGTAGCTATTAAAGTAATTTTTTTAGAAATATTTAGATTTGTTTTCAATGTCAAATTCCTCTATATTATTTGATAAAGCGCCCTGATTGATGTTAGAGCGCAAGCTAATTCTAATTACCTTTCCACTACCACCACTTGATCTGTATCAATAAAATGCCTCTAGAGACCTAAAATGAATAGTGTATTAGCTAATTTAAAAATTGATTGCACTAATTGTCGGTTGCAACACCTGTGCATTCCTCGAGGATTATCCAAACAAGATATTCAAAACCTAAGCGACTTAGTGCAAAACGACACACTCGTTCATAAAGGAGATTTTATTTATCGTCAGGGTGATGATTTCTTTGGTCTGATAGCTATTAATGCGGGCTCTGCAAAAATGCTTTCAACAGACAGCGAAGGTAATGAAACCCTCACCAACCTTGTCTTACCCGGAGAACTTATTGGCTTTGACGGCGTAGCTACTAATTCACATCAATGCTCCGCAATAGCACTAGAAACTGTCAATTACTGTAAACTCAACCCCGACAAGCTAGATCTATTGTGTAATCAATTTCCTTCACTACTTCGAGAGCTTTTTTCCCACTCGTGTGAAGCGATTACTGAATCTCAGCGTAACCCAAGCCATAAAAATCAAGCCGCAAGCAAGAAATTAGCGCAATTTTTATTAACTCTTTCTAACCGGTTAATGTCGCGCGGATT
>MPSY01000114.1 GCA_001901525.1 Methylococcales bacterium OPU3_GD_OMZ
ACCTGGCGTTGCCACACCGGTAGCACATGGCATTAAAGCCCAAGAACTTATTAACGCCCTTAAACTTATCAATCATATGCCTAAAATTGCAGGCTTAGAGATAAGTGAATTTTATCCACAAAGTGATAAAAAAAATAAAACCCTAGAGCTCATGAAAAAAATAATTTTTACCTTCTATGACCGTAAAAGCCCATAAAGATCTTTCGGGTTATCCAATTCAGGTAATAACTCAAAATCGGTTCCTAGCTGTAATTCATTTGCTAAGCCATAAATCATGGTAAGTATTGAGAAATCTTCTAAGGCAAAACCAACAGAATCAAATACTGTTATTTCAGTATTATTTTCACGCCCGGCTTTAATCTCGCAAACTAACTGCCATAATTCAGCATAAATATCAGCAGCACTACATTGTTGTATATCCCCTTCTACTATGCTTTGCAATGTATGTTCAACCACGACTTTTGCATTCATCATTAATTCACGACTCAATTCTGTTTTCCCAGGGCAATCACCGCCAATCCCCTGTATATAAGTCCCCGGTGCCAACTGATCTAGTGTAAATAAACATTGCTTTTTTTTAGCTGCGGTTGCCGTCACAATCATATCAGCCCCATGAATCGCCTCAGCAACATTTAGACACGGTTTAAGCGCAAAAGCAGAACCTGCGAGATTAGTTGCAAACTTCACCATAGCCTTGTAATCCGTATCATAATAACGTACCTCACGTATGGGAAATAAATGTGCTAATACAATTGTTTGAAATTCAGACTGTGCCCCGTTGCCAATAATAGCAAGCGACTGTGAATTATCACGCGCTAAATATTTTGCAGCTAACCCACCTGTTGCAGCGGTTCTAAGTGCTGTCAATAAGGTCATATCACTTATCATTAAAGGATAACCTGTCGCTACTGAACTTAATTGACCAATAGCGACAACATTCAGTTTCCCGTGGTCCGTGTTTTCAGGATGACCATTAACATATTTAAAGGTATAGTACTCCTGATCCGAACAGGGCATGAGTTCAATCACCCCATGCGCGAAGTGCGTTGCCTGCCGGGCTGATTTTTGAAAATCAGGCCAACGATGAAAATCTGTCTCTAACGTTTTTACTAAACGGCGCAGAAAATCTTCGAACCCCAATGTGGTTATTATTGCCTGAATATCTGAAATGGTAAGGATTTTCATAGTGTCACCTTATCCCTGTTGAGAGTAATCAGAAGATCCTTACTGAGTATTCTATTGGGTCATACTCCTTAAAAAAGTTATGCCATATGTTATCTCTAGAACCCTTAATTTCTTAATGGTTTACCGACGCTTAACATATGTTCTAATCGAGATTGCGTTTGAGTCTGTTTAACCAATGCCATAAAACCTTGCAATTCTAAATTCAGTAACTGCTTTTCATCTACGGAATCAGTTATATCACAACCGTCACCACTGATAACTTGAGCTAATTGATGCCCGATAACAACATCATAATCGCTTGCTTTACCAACAAGTTGAAACCCTCTTAAGGCTATGTCAAGCGTGACTCTGGCGCTTGGACCCGGCAATATAAATACCGGAGCTTTGGGTGGCTGATAGCCATCAGTCATAACCAATGCTTTAACCTTGGCATTATTTAATAGTCGTTGTCTGTTGGGGGTAATGCCATCTGTTGAGGATAAAAACTGACGCTCTTGAGCCTCTATAGCAGACCTAGAAACCTCGGCCATAGCAATGGTTTTAAATACCTTAATAATGGCAGGCATCGGCCCCATGGTCTGTCTGGCTTTATGCAAGCACCGGTGTAAATACTCTTTACAACCGCCCCACCCTGGAATTAAGCCAACACCCACCTCAACCAGGCCCATATAAAGCTCACTGTGTGCTTCTATCGCATCACAGTGTAATAACACTTCACACCCTCCCCCCAGCGCTAACCCAGAAGGTGCTCCAACAACAGGGAAAGGTGCATATTTAAGTGCACGGAACGTTTCCTGCCCTTCAGTTATCATCACTTCAATATCATGCCAGGATTGATGATTAATCGCTGTCGTCAAGAGCTTTAAATTAGCGCCGACAGAAAAGTTATCCGCCTCGTTATAAATGACCAAAGCAATAAATTCCTGTCTGATTTTGTCGATACTTTGTCGTATCAAAGAAAGCGTGTCAAAATCCAGTGCATTCATTTTGCTATGAAATTCTAAACAAACAACACCATCACCTAAATCCCATAAACTAGCCGAACTATTTTCTAAAACAGCACTATTTTGTTGTTTTATTTCACTTAACCTTAATACCCCGGGTGCAGTTATGACCGCTTGATAGTGTCCCTCTGGTGTTAAGAAACAAGGCTTTTTCTGAACCCGATTATATAAGGAGCGTTTATGTTTAAGTACCGAGGGAATAGCTCTACCTTCTGATTCAAGGCGCTCAACAAACCAGGGAACCGTTAATTTATCGAGCAATTCAAAAGGACCGAATTGCCAATGGTAGCCCAGGGTCATTGCACTATCAATATCGGTAATATTATTGGCAATGTCTACTAAAATATCGGCACTGTAACAGACTGTGTTTGACAGCACCTCCCAGCAATAACGGCCGATAAGATCATCGGTTAATAATAAGGTTTGCAGTGATGAAGTAGTTGTCTGTAAATCATTAACCGCTAAGGGTTTAGTGCTGATGTGGTATTGCCCGGTTTTTAAATTAATAGATTCCTTAATACGCTGACCATCCGTTGTGTTTAAACGGTAAAACCCTCCTTTACCCTTACGTCCGGTATACCCTTTAGCAATCATTTCATTGACCAGATCAGGTATATGACTAATCTGATGGAAAGCATCCGTCTCAGGCAGTGCTTTTTTCATACTCAGCATAATAGCGGGCATCAAATCCAGACCCACAAGATCGAGGAGACCAAAAATACCTGTTTTAGGTATTCCAAACGGTTGCAAGGCAGCATCTGCTTGTTCAATTGTCAGGCCCATCGCTATTGCACTGTTCATACCACACTGTAACCAGTAAATACCGATACGATTGGCAATAAATCCGGGTGTATCATTACAATAAACAATGCCTTTACCTAACTGATGATCCGCAAATTCAATAACAGGTTGTACCAGCGCTGGTTGAGTCGTAGAAGTAATAACCACTTCCAGTAATGGCATATAACGGGGTGGATTAAAAAAATGACTGATAAAAAATCGTCGTGTGAATGTTTCCGGTAGGCCATCAATCAACACTGACACTGGCAGTGTTGAAGTATTTGATGAAATCACCGTATCCGGTGCACAGAGCAAATTTAATTTCTGGTAGAGATTATTTTTAATTGCAGGGTCTTCGACAACCGCTTCAATAACCCAGTCTACTTCTGCTACTTTATCCAAATGGTCTTCTATATTACCCGGGGTAATTAACCGCGCATTAGCGGGCTTCATGAAAGCGGCGGGTCGAACTGATAACAGCCGTTTAATAGCTGTCTCGGCCAGCTGATTTCTATTGCGGTTATTTTTTAACACAATATCCAGCAAATACACCGGAATGCCAGCATTACTTATATGCGCAGCAATACTTGCACCCATAACACCCGCGCCGATAACGGCTACTTTTGAAATAGCCATTAGATTGCCTCCAAAATAGTTGCAATTCCCTGACCACCGCCAATGCACTGTGTTGCTAAGGCATAACGCTTATTTTCGCGTTGTAATAAAATGGCTGCCTTTCCCGTTATCCGTGCGCCGCTCGCTCCTAAGGGATGTCCCAGTGCAATGGCACCGCCATCCATATTTAAAATATTTTCTGGAATTGATAAATGTTCCAAAACGGCTAATGATTGTGCCGCAAAGGCTTCATTTAATTCTACAACCCCCAAATCATGTAATTCTAACCCAGCACGTTGGAGTACTTTTTCAGTTGCGGCGACAGGCCCAATACCCATAATTTCAGGGGCACAACCTGAAACTGCAGTACTTTTAATGCGGGCTATTTTAGGTAAATTATTTTGGTCAGCATACTGTTCACTGCAAACCAGTACGGCCGCAGCGCCATCGGTTAAAGGAGAAGCCGTCCCCGCCGTAACACTTCCTTTTTCAAGAAAAGCCAAGGGTAATTCAGACAATATCCTTTCAGTGGTATCAGGGCGAATACAACCATCCTGATTAATCGGCATTGCCTGTGGCGTTGACGTAATTGGAATTATTTCATCTTGAAAAAATCCTTTTTGTTGTGCGATAGTTGCTTTCGCATGACTTTCTACAGCAAATTGTTCTTGAGTCTCACGTGCTATCTGATATTCCGTCGCTAAATTTTCAGCGGTTTCTCCCATACTGATATAGGCTTCAGGGTAACGATCATAAAGGACGGGATTAGGTAGACTATTATAACCGCCCATAGGAATACGAGTCATTGATTCAACACCGGCACAAATAAATAACGAGCCCGCATTCATTTCAATAGCCCCTGCAGCAATATGGATGGCTTGCATCGAAGAGCCACAGAAACGATTAATTGTCATCCCCGAAACTGAATGCGGTAATTTAGCCAAATGTACGACAATACGTCCTAAATTAAGCCCCTGCTCCCCCTCAGGAAAAGCACACCCTACAATCAAATCTTCAATATCAGCCACATTCACAGCGGTCTTATCGACTAATCCCATGACAACTTGTGCAATTAGATCATCCGGCCTAGTAACCGCTAATTGGCCCTTGAATGCAGGCGTAAAAGGTGATCTACAGTAGCCCGCAATAATTGCTTTATTCATGCGTGTTTCTCCTTTTATTAATGGCTCAGGCTGCGACGTAAAACTTTTCCGACAGCCGTTTTCGGTAATGATGATTTAAATTCAATAGCGCGTGGTAACTTGTAATCAGTTAGATGATGTTGGCAATAATGCATTAACTGTGCTTTATCTAGTGAGGAGTCATTCCTAACGACAAAAATCTTAACCGCTTCACCAGAATGTTGATCCGGTATTCCTATGGCACCACATTCACTCACTTGTGGATGCGCACATACAACCGACTCAATTTCATTTGGATAAACATTAAAACCAGAAACTAAGATCATATCTTTTAAACGGTCGACTAAAT
>MPSY01000115.1 GCA_001901525.1 Methylococcales bacterium OPU3_GD_OMZ
GCCAAAAATAATGCAACATATGTACCAAAATAAATAGTTATTTATAATCAGTTGCTTACGTTAATAAAATTGATTTTCTAACACGTATTTGTTCACGGTGCGGCAATCTTTTGCCTTGTTTTTCTAGTTATTTACCGATTAATGATGCGATCATGTGTCTTTTTGTTAGTTACCGGGCTATGTTGTAGGTGTTTTTTTTTTGCATTACGCCTCTGCTGTGAGGGTCATATGATAAGACAGTGGCGCCGGTTATCAGCAAAACAGAGCCGATAAGCGGTGCAATACACTTATGAGCACCGTCGCGGGTAATGACTAGAAAGGCCAGATTTTATACAACAAACTGGTGCCCCAGCCGGCCCGTGTGGCATCGTGTACTTCGCCGCTACCGCTATAGGTAATTTGGGCATTGGCGACCCGAAAAGATAAAACCGTGTTATCGGGTAACACATCTTCGGGCCTGATAATGCCGGAAATTTGAATATATTCATCCCCCTGATTTAAGGTGATTAGCTTTTCTCCTCGAACCACCAGGTTTTTATTCGACAAAACCCGTACGACGGAAGCTGAGATCTGCCCAAATAATTTATTGGCGTGACCGGTCGAGCCTGAGCTTTCATTTTTTAATTCCTGTTCGGTCTCAGCATCCAGTTGATCCGACGCGATCATCCACGGCCAACTAAAAGCACTGGCACCGGCTAATGCGGCGCGTTGTAACCCCGACAGCAGTGAATTAGTACTCTTACGGTTTAAATTGTTACTGACCCCTTTGATTGAATTCATTTCTTCTTGCAACACGATGGTGATTAAATCGCCGACCCGATAAGCCTTACTGTCACCAAATAAGCCATCCCTGACCCCCTTGGTATAGATTGATCCATCCGGCACGGGTTCCTCCAGCATCGTGGAGGGCAGGACCGGAGAAAAATTTTTATTGCGATGCGGCATCGGCCGTGTTGAGGAACAGCCCACCAACAGCGTAACCGCTAAAATCAGAGTCCAACGATAAAACGCGCAGGTTTTCACAATAATCTCTTAATCGTTATAAGTTCTGATTAAGGAATTGCAGCATTTGGTTGGCCGAAGAGATCGCTTTTGAATTCACTTCATAAGCACGCTGCGTTTCTATCATGCTGACCATTTCTTCAACCACATTGACATTAGAGGCTTCTAATGCGCCTTGCACCAATTTGCCGGCCCCGTTTTGCGTCGGTAACATTTGGTTTGCAGGGCCTGAGGCAAAGGTTTCAACGAACATATTCTCGCCCATAGGTTGCAAACCGGCTGGGTTCAAAAATGTATTGACATTGACCTGGCCAATCATTTGCGCGGCAGGTTGGTCAAAAAATTGCACGGACACCGAGCCATCAGAACCAATGGTGATGGATCGTGCATTCGGTGGAATATTAATGGCGGGTTGAACCAGATAACCGTTGGCCGTCACTAACTGACCTACCTGACTTAATTTGAACGATCCGTTACGGGTATAACCCATGACGCCATCGGGACGCAACACCTGAAAAAAGCCGGCGCCGTCAACTGCAATATCGAGCGCGTTCTGTGTTTGCACCATATTGCCTTGGGTATGTAATTTTTCAGTGGAAACGATCCGGACGCCCGTGCCTAACATGAGGCCGGTCGGCGATTGTGTGGCTGCTGACGTTTGCGCTCCGGCCTGGTTGAAGTTCTGATACAACAGATCTTCAAAAACGGCTCGGTCACGTTTAAAACCCATGGTGTTAACGTTGGCCAGATTATTGGAGATAACGGTCATTCGTTTTTGTTGGGCATCTAATCCTGTCTTAGCGACCCATAATGAAGCTTCCATAGTAATTTCCTCGGTATCTTAATTCGTTAACAATTGGTTAAATAACAAGCATGGATTGTGCCAATAGTGTTATTCGGCAGTTAAAACACCCGCACTGGCAGAATCAACCTCTTTGGCTTGCTTTAACATACGAATAAACATTTCGTAATCACGAGAACCTTGGATCATCTTAGTCATCGCCCCAATAATACTGACATTACTGCCTTCTAAAGCGCCACTGGTGACCGCGATGTTTTTACTGGCTTCCAGAGAAGTGCCATCCAGTGTTTCATAAAGACCATCCGGACGAATTCTAAGACTCTTTCCTTCTGTATCACTTAGTTTAAGACGACCTACGGACTGCAAATTATTGCCGACAGCATCCGCCGGTATGATCAAAATATCCCCTCGGGAATTAATCTCAAGATGCCGTGACGCTGGAATAGTAATGGCCCCCCCATCACCTAAAATCAACTGGCCTTTACCGTTTTCTAAGACGCCGGATTGATTGATTTTTAAATCACCTCGCCTCGTATAAACTTCTTTGCCGTCGCTACTCTGTACCGATAAGACGCCTTTGCCAGAAACGGCAACATCCAAGTTACGCCCTGTAGAGATAAGAGAACCGGGCTTTAGCTTCATTACATTATCGCCACTCAGTACCGGAATGGCACGTGCTGATTGACTTCCCTTAACGCCAATATCTTTAAAACCTGCCGCCTGACTGAAGGAGGCTTTAAAGCCGATGGTATTGGCATTGGCTATCTCATTGGCATTATTAATCCGGGCGACATCGAGCATTTGTAAGCCGCTCATCACGGTATAAATCATTTTATCCATTGACTATCTCCTGTCTCTGATACACATACCAAAAAACATGCATAGTCTATGCCAACAAATCAACCACCAGGCTCCATATTGGAATCTGGTGGTTGAACTTAGGGATTTAGTACTTATCCGCGGATATTAATAATGGTTTGCGTTAAGGTGCTGGAGGTTTCAATGGCTTTCGCATTGGCCTGGAAGTTCCGTTGTGCGGTAATCAAATTCACCAGTTCTTCGGTTAAATCGACATTGGCCCGTTCTAAGGCACCGCCCTGGATGGTTCCGTAACCATCAGAACCGGCCTGACCCAAGACCGGGGATCCCGATGTCGCTGTTGATACGTAGTTAGCATTACCGACCTGTTTTAAACCGTTCGGGTTAGCAAAGTTAGCTAAAATCAATTTACCCAAAGCCACCTGGTTACCGTTGGTATAGTTGGCCCGAACTACCCCGCTAGAATCGATCGCCAAGCCGTCTAAGCGCCCTGAGGGATAGCCATCTTGAGATAAAGACAATACCGAGAATGGTGCCGAGTATTGCGTTGAGTTTTTACCGTAATCCACCCCGAGTCGTAACAAGTTAGAACCGTTATCGGGATCATACGGTGAATAAATTACCCCTTCTTTAGGTGAAATCAATTTACCCTTGGTGTTGAAAGTCAACTCCCCTTTATCGAGGTAAATCGGCGCCCAGGTGGGTAAGACTTTAGGTGGAACCGTGGTCTCTTTGCCATCAAGACCGATAAACAGTTTGTTACCTTCTGTATCGGTTGCTTGTTGAATGACGGTAATCGACGGCACAGTACCCCGTACTTGAGTGCTGTTATTTAGACCCCAGTTCGAACTACCGTTAATATTGACAAATGATTCAGACCCTACCGTACCGGAAGTAATGGTAAAAGACTGGGCATCCAGGTCAAAATCAACCTTAACATTGGCAATCTGGTGACCATCATTTGAGCGAATTAAATTAATCCGTTCCTGCATGGCTAGGGCAAACGTCGTTCCGGTATAAGAACCCGGCGGAATGACCACCTCACCGTCAATCCCATCAATGGTGACGTTAATCACATTAACAGCGTTTTCAGCTAAAACAGCAAAGGTACTTGAAATATCAACCCCGGCTTTAGAGCCCGTCGCCACACCGGGTGTGGATTCAAGACCGTCACCTGTCGTTGCTTGCAACTCTTTATCATAGGTTTCACCAATGCCCAGAATATTATTGATTACACTTGGCTTAGATGGATCACCTGCCTTGCTATTAGACAGAAATTTTGACCCAACTTTTTGGATCCCAACATCTGAAAGTGAAGTGACTTCAACTTTCACTGACATCGTCGGCAAGGCTGTGCCATCCGAAAGACCATTATAAGTAATAATATAATCGTCGACTGTCACATTACTAAAAGTATTCTCTTCCAGCTTTAAATCAGCCGCCAGATTAGCAACAGTGGTTTTCAGATCGGTATCGAAGGATCCTGAAATCTCAAATGTACCAGCACCACCGCTCTCGGTAACTGTAATTGTAACCAAATCGCCTTTGATTAAATCTAGCCCGGAAAAATTCACCGTGCTTTCACCCACAACAGGATCAACCGAAGACCCAACAGCAATTTCTTTCTCCAAAGAGCTTACAGCCCCACCCGCTCCAGCTACCAATGTAGCTGTCAACGATGCGGCGCCGGTAACCCCATCGCTGGATGCTGCGATTGAAATATCACCTACCGTAATCCCCACATCAGTTACACCGGCGGCGCCGGTACTGGTAATGGTGATCTCATTATCGTTGCCTGTCACGTCTATAGTATAACCAGTAGGAGGAGTCGCGTGGGCCGCAAAGAGTGCGGCTATGGTCAGATTACCATCACCGGTCACCTCGAGGTTGGTACCATCGATCGTTAACACCTGCGTTACACCATTAGCAAGAACATTACTAGTAGTACCAGCAGTGAATTGCACGGTATTAACTGAGTTTGTGGCAGTTGCAACACTAACCGCTGTAGAATCGGTCGTAAATGCCGTTTGTCTATTCGTTTGTTCGAAAGAAACTAACCCATTGCCATTATCCACAACGGTCCAATTTCCTACTGGATTAGTCCCAGCCGCTCCGAATTTATCACTAAAGGCTTTGGAGATATCAGCCGCTGTCGCACCCGCGCCCAACGCCGCCGTGGTAAAGTCTACACTGTTTACTGTTACTTTAACTGTATCATCAAGCGCAATGGCTATGTCCTCGTTGAGAAATTGTACTGTCGCCAAAGCATTAGCCGTTGAAGCAATAGCCGACGCTGGCTCGGTAACTCTGGCTATGCCATTATCCGTCTC
>MPSY01000233.1 GCA_001901525.1 Methylococcales bacterium OPU3_GD_OMZ
CCCTTGCGTTTGTAGCATTGATAAAATAGCCACTCAAATGTCGCATGACGAATATGATCAAGCCTTAACTTTTACCTTTATGCGCCGTACGCCCGGTGAAAACGGGGGTGTTTTCAGAGACCCTGCAAACGCCAAGAAACTGCGTAAAAAACTTAAAGACGCTAAAAAATTTGCAAACAACCGTTGCTTTGTACGCCCTTAAAAAACCAGTTGCTCCCGTGTTTATGTTAAATTAACAAAACACTGGAGCAGCCCTCAAGACTAACTTATGACACTAGCCCGCCTCTTTCTGAGCGCTACTTTTACATTGGTACTGTTACTATCTACCTGCGCCCTGAGTTGGGCCACGGCAGAGTCAACGACACCCGTCAACACAACTGCCCCAGAAAAAGGCCCTCACCAAGGAAGGCTTTTAACACATAATGATTTTGCTATCGAACTGGTTATCTACGAACGTGGTATTCCGCCTGAATTTCGGGCCTGGATAACCGAAAAAGGTCAGCCCATTAAGCCTGCCGAGGTTTCATTAGCAATCACGCTGACACGCCTTGACGGCACCCAAAACGAAATCAATTTCACCGCACAGCAAGATTTTCTTCGTGGCAATAATCTTATTTATGAACCACATTCATTTGTAGTTTCTATCCGTGCTCAGTACCACGGCGACAATCATCACTGGCAATATAATAGCTTTGAAGGCCGCACCCATATCCAAGCTAATATCGCTAAAAAATTAGCGCTTGAAACCGCTATCGCGCAACCTAGAATACTCAAGAAAACCATTTCAGCCTATGGGAAATTAACAACACACCCTGAGAACACCCGTGAAATAAAATCGCGTTTCGAAGGTACGATTAAAAGCGTTACAGCCTCCCTAGGCCAACGCGTTAATAAGGGCCAATTACTACTAACCGTTAAAAGAAACTCAACCCTTGAACCGTTTAAAATTTATTCTCCACTTAACGGTATCATTCACCATCGAAATGCCAACCCCGGCGAACAAACCAATAATCGTATTTTATTTTCCATCATTGATGATTCAATTTTAATCAGTGAACTGGCTGTCTTTCCCGAAGACCAAAATAAAATAAGCGTAGGCCGCAGCGTATCTTT
>MPSY01000116.1 GCA_001901525.1 Methylococcales bacterium OPU3_GD_OMZ
GCCATTACCTTTAAAGGTAAATGAGATACCTTGTGAATCATTAGTTGCAGCATTGACTGTAATTGACTCAACTGTTGCAGTACCTGTTTTACCTTTATCACCTGTTGCTGTACCCTCTGGATAAAACTTTAATGTTACCGATGCACCAATAGTAAGTGCTGTTTGCGCAGTATCATCCAAATCCCAAAATGCTTCTGCTGATCCATTCCAATTAGTTGCTCCAACAGTGTGCGTTTCTGCTGTGGCGTTTAAATTTGTAGTGTCTTGTATATTTACACCCTCAGAATATGACCATCCTCTTATTTCGCCAATTGCGTCCGTTCCAATGTGGATTACACCCTCAATACCTGTATGTGTTGCCATTTTTATAACTCCTTTTTAGATTTAACTTGTTTTTTTGTGGCTGGTTTTTCAAGCGACCAACCGCGCTGAATTGCATTGTCAATCTGGCCGGGGTGTACATTAATTGGCTCAGATCCTTTTTTATACATTTTTGGCATATTGCCTCCTAACTTATTAAAGTCGTTACATCTGCTTTGTCCACTCGATACAAACAAGCAAAACGCATGGTCATCAACCCCACTGGTTGATCAGAATCGCCAGAGAGTTCAATATCAACTCCCTCAATATCAATGTCCTTACATTTGCCACTTAACGTGGTGTCACCCGATGCAAAAATGGCCGCCTCTACCTCAGCACCGATGGTGTCTAAAGTATTGTCCAAATTGGTGGTGGCTTTGGCACGCGCCTCAACCACAACATTTAAAATACGCATTTGCTTATTGGCAGACTCCGAGCCGAGTTCTTCACTTAGCGTATAAATCGCAATCGATGGCAACGCATCATGATCATAAACCCTTGATGCAAATACATTTGCCCCCGTGGTAGTTAAACCGGTTAATGTGGTTTTAAGCTGATCTCTTATTTGTTGTCTGACGTGGCTCATTATTGTTTCTCTAAAATCAAAGAAGTCAAACCCGTACCGTCCGGCTGTATGCCTGCCACCTTAAATGAAATAGCATTAATAGTAAGCGCATCGCCATGTGCAATGGTTGCCACATTAGCCTCATCGCAAACAAATACTGGGCGCACACCCTCAATGCCATGTACTTCCACAAATTGGTTGTCGAAAATTCCGGCGATAGTAGATGCGCCGATGGTGGCATTGTCTGCCATCTCAGTGCTATCCAAAAACTCGCTTAAATCTTCTGCAAACATTTTTTATTTTTTCGCCTTTTTTTTGGCTTTAGTTATCACGGCTTTATTCATGCCAATTAATTTAGCTGCTAATGTTTTATTGGCTTCAATCACTTCACCTTTGGCGAACGATGTACCGTCAATTGCAGTCGCTGTTAATAATTGTAATTTCATAATTTATTCCTTTTTTTATAAAGAATGACACTCACATAAATGTCATTTTTTATAAAATGAACGGCACTCACAATAAATGCCGCTCAATTAACAATGATTGATATTAAGTTATAATATCTGTCATTGCTGCAAATGACTCGGCGTGACGTACCGCGATGTCAACATCTTGCAATGCCACCACACGAACCGTGCCAGAAGCCGAACCTGTTGAAGTATCAACATTGATGTCAATACCACCCCAAGTGCCGATTATCAAGTCATTCCAATTACCAAACACCATTGAGGAAAGAGCAGTGCCCGTGCCTTTAGTGCCGTTTGATGGCACTTGGTTTGATACTGCTGCGTTGTAACCACGTAATGTGTTACTATCTGACCAAACATATTGCGCCGTGCCAGATGCTTTTTCGGTTTGTAGTAACTTGCCACGTGTTGCTGCGTTAGTTAAGAAACCGAGTGCGCCCATGTCTGCATTGTCAATTGCCACTGCTGACTCAAGATCAACAATATCCGCCCAATCCGGCGCTGCACCGTTTGTGCCACCCACTACCGAACCAATTCCAGAAGTGTTTAAAATGCCCGTTGGTTGGTTAGAAGCGCCAGAGCCGTTGATTGCTGCTGAATCGATTGCTAATGCCAAAGACGTTGCAAGATCGTTACGAACAAAAGACTCTACATCCATAGAAGATTGCAACAACATTTTGCGTGAAATGTCTGACATTGAACCAACTGTCTTAGGTGACATTGATACTTGATCAAAGGCTGCTTGTGACTCTGTGATCGCGCCGCTTTCTGCTACCCAGTAAGACGTTGCACCACCAGTTTGACGTGGGATTGCAATGTTGCCAACTAAATCAGTCATCATTGTTGCACCTAAGCCAACTGTTGCCATTTTGTTTCTAAGCATATCGATGAATGAGCCAGACAATAAATCTGTTGCCACTGTATGACCACCGGCTGTTGCAGTTGTCACATTTAAGTCACGCATTAAAACGTCTGTTGGGATGTAAAAACCCTGCGCTCTTTTGCCCAATTTGCTTGCCATCTCATCTGACATTTCACGCTCAAAGCCTGCATCGTTCCAGTTGCCCGTTACTAATGCGTTGACCGCACGAACAATTGAGAAGTTATCCGCCTCTTTATCACTCATGCCGATTTTAGTATCTTCAATCGCTGCTGTTGTTGGTTGGTTTTTAGTGATTGAATCTAATGCCACACCACGAAACTCATCCATAGAACGGTCATTGCCTTTAAATTGGCTGCCGATCTCTTTTAATTCCGGGTGCTTTGCAACGATTGCATCGATCTCTTGTGAGCGTGCGCGATCCGCCGCCACTGCATCGCGTGCTACTGTTGCAGCATCGATGTTTGTTGTGTTTTCTGTTGTCATTTTGACTTCCTTATTTTTAGTTTTTAAATTTGTGATTTTGGTAATATTGTCACCATCAGCTGATCTTGATATTCCTATGGAATTATCCGCGCCTATACTGACCACCGAAATTTCAAAAGGTGACCAATTAGTTGCAACGTAAGTTTCCAACTCATCCTCTGAACGTAACTCGTCTAACTCCATTTCATTGATACGATATCCAACAGAAATGTTTTGACGAATACCATCCATCACATCTGTAAATATTTCTTGAGCGCGTGCTGACTTAGAAAAACGCACCACGGCCGTGCCGCGTTTTCCATCTACCGTAGCATTTTCCACTCGGCCTATTTGATCGTTAGTGTTGTGATCCATTAAAAGCGGTGCGCCATCATTCAAACGCCCCAAGTCAACTGATTTAGGCGAGTGATCTAACACTTCCATCCCAAACCAACGTTCAACTGGTGCATCGCTTGAAAACGATAATCCCACCGTGCGTGCTTCTTCATCAATCGCACTACGATCTAAATTAAATGAACGGGATAAATTACCCGTTTTGATTTGTTTCATTGCTTATTACCTCATTATTAATACTTAAATTAAGGCCTTTTTCTTTGGCCAATTGTTGCTCATAAGCAAGCTGGTCATATACATCCTCTATATCACCGCCTTGCTCTGCCACCACTTCACTGGCGGTTTTAATGCCAGCATTAATCGCCTCAGTTGAGGCTTTAATATCTTTGAGTGGATCAACCCATGTCCAGGCTTTTGGTTGCCATCTGATCTCGGATAATTTATCAAAATCAGTCATCGATAAACCCATCGATCCATTCAGCAATTGCATACTCAACCATTGCTCATAAATGCGATCCATAAAATGCTGAATCATCCAATTTTGTTTCACTCGCCACTGATCGCGTTCTTCAATCGTGCCAGATCTAATAGATGAAAATGACACACCCTCAAGATCACTCGCCAACGAGTTGTATGCCACACCCAAACCACTTGAAATACCCCGCAAAATCGCCTTATTAAATGACTCAAATGCGCTTGTTGGATGGGTAGGATCAAAAGTGGTAAAGCCAGTGCCAGACGGTAGTTGGGCAAATTGCCCCGGCTCGGCCGCATCGATCAAATAACCTTGATCATCTTCTTCAGAAATAAACGAATCACCGGCCTCTGAGGTATAAAAACCCATCTTGCTTGCGCCAATTCTTGCTGCTACTAACTCCGCTTCTTCATACGCGCCGAGCATATTAAGCCGTGACATAGCACTAGCCATCCACGTTGCACCACGGATTTGCTCTGGGCGTTCACCCATAAAGGCGTGGATGATATTATCCGCATCAATGCGCTCATATCTTGCACCGGCCGCTGCTGCGCTTTCAAGATTAGTTAGTAAGTGATACGCCACTGCACGGCCGGTAGCATCAAACTCAATACCCATTCTGATCACCGCACCATTGCCAAGATTTTTGTTAAGATTTTCATCAAGACGATTAGTGTCTAAAAATTGCAATTTAAAACCAAACTGTGAATCATCTCGCACCATACGCACTAACACCTCGCCATCACGTGCAGCGGTTTCAATGAATAAACGCTGCATCTCAACAAATGACAAACGACCATCCCATGCACAATTTTTAGCTTTTGACCATTTCGCCCAGGCTTGCTCAACAATGCGGTTGGATTTTTGGTCGAGTTTGCCTCGGCTTGTCTTTGATTTAACTTGTAAAACAATGCCCTTTGCGCCAACAACATTTGAAACACACATTTGCAAATACTTTCGCGCATAATCATTGTTAATACTCAAATCACGTGCGCGAGTGCGCAATACTTTGCCGCCTGCTTGTAAATCTTTGTTAATGTTTTGCGAGGTGGTTGCCCATGATGAAGTTAAGCGATCAATCTTTGCACCGGCATACGAACGCTTGGCAACGGCTTTTTTATGTTTTCTAAAAATGGATAAAAAATTCATATTTTAAAACCTTGTTTTAATTATGCCACCATGACCAAGGCCATTGCGAATACGCTCTGCACGAGTTTCACGCACATATTCAGCGCGGTATTTATCTCTAAGCAAAATCAAATCAGCAATTGGTGTGCGCCCTAATGAACGACCTTGAATTGAATATGACTCTTGATCC
>MPSY01000117.1 GCA_001901525.1 Methylococcales bacterium OPU3_GD_OMZ
CCGTGAATAAATATCATAAGAACGTTCACCTCGAGCCGTTTGCTCGATAACCATTGGCACTAATCCACTATTGGTCATAGTAAAAGCGCTTTCGTTAAAATCAGCCATTTACAACCCCTGAATTCTGTGGCGCCATTAATTCATCAAACGCGACGTCCGCCTCAACCACTGTATTTTGATCAATGACCCAATCAATCACCTGCTCTTCAAGAATCATTTTTTCAACATCATCCAAACGTTTCTTATCCCCATAGTACCAATTTATCACATCATCCGGTTTCTCATAAGTATTAGCCATCACTTCAATTTCTTGACGCACCCTTGCTGCATCCACTTGAATAGCGTTTCCTCGAATAATTTCAGCCAACACAAGCCCCAACGTTACCCTCCGTTTAGCTTGATCTTCAAACATCTCCCGCGGTAAATCGTTATCATCAACAACCTGGTTTTGACGCTTAGCATTTTCTTTATAAGGCTGCTTAAGCAATTCTATCTCCTGATCAATCAGCACATCAGGGAGATTAATAGAGAATTTATCAAATAACGAATCCATGACTTGGGTCTTAACTCGACGTTTAATCGCTTGGCCTAATTCAATTTCTAAATTTGATTTCACTTCACTCTTAAATGAATCAACATCATGCGCCGTACTGCCGAAAGACTTAATGAAGTCTTCATTAACAACAGGCAAACTGACTTCTTCCACAAGAACGATCTCAACATCAAATGTAGCGGTTTTACCTGCTAAGTCGGCATTACCGTACTCTTCAGGAAATACAATATCAAAAACTTTCTGTTGCCCAGTTTCCAGACCTAACAATTCATCTTCAAACCCTGGAATCATTTGATTGGTCCCTAATTCCAACTGATAATCCTCAACCTTTCCATCTGTAAAGTTCTTATCGTCACAAACACCAGAAAAATGAAACGTTAAACGATCAGTCATTTGACTACAACGCTCCACCCCATTCCATTCTTTTTTATTGTGTCGTAAAGTTTCAATTGTTTTTTCAACATTTTCTGCCTGCACGCTACAAACAGGACGTTGGACCTCAATGTTATCTATCCCCTCCAAATTAACTTTCGGCAAAATTTCAAAGTCTGCAATATATTCGAAGCCATTATCCTGTTCTTGATTTTCACTCGGAACAATATGTGGCGGTCCTGCTGGCTCCAGACTTTCACTTTGCAACGCTTCATAATAAGAAGATTCAATTAACGCACTGATCACCTCACCCCTAACGCGTTCACCAAACATTTTCTTGACGACATGAAAAGGCACTTTACCTGGCCTGAAACCATCTAACTTCGCGTCTTTAGCCAACGTCTTAAGCCGGGTCTCCATCTTTTCTTGAATAATTTCTTCGGGAACACGAACAGTCATTTTTCTGCTCAAATCAGAAACTTTCTCAACAGAAATTTGCATTTATTTACCTCAATAAATTTACGGGGATATAAAATATAGATCGGGTCTGATGATGTTCTGCTAACAGCATTCTAGTAACTAATCCAGTTATAGACGGGTCAAACTAACATCCATTAGAATATAAAGTATGGTGCGAATGGAGAGACTCGAACTCTCACATCAAAGATACTGGTACCTAAAACCAGCGCGTCTACCAATTCCGCCACATTCGCATTTGAATTATCGAGGTATTATAACTTAATATCTCCCTACCTAACAATAAAAAAAACATTTGTTCACTTTATGAAAAAACTCCTTTCTGCACTAACCCCTCTTGCTGTATTAACCCTTGCAATCGCTATCGCGGGCATTCTTGGTTATTTTTTATTTATCGCTATTGATGGAGCTATTCCTTTGCGTAAACTCATTAGCAAAACGGCATTGATACTTTTAATACTCGCCATATTTCCAACGATGTATTTACTGAAATTTTCTAAGGCAGACTTAGGAATTATGCCTAAGAAAAACTTTGTGCTACAAATCATGGCAGGGTTGCTTATCGGCATCGCCATCCTAACCCCTCTATTTCTTACTTTTTACTACCTTAACATCTGGGTTATTGATGAAAACTTTCAATTCACACCCGCAATAATGACCGAAAAGATGCTTAAAATACTGCTTATCTCATTTCTTATTTCCGTTCCGGAAGAAGCATTGTTCCGAGGCATTTTACTGGCAAGTCTTAAGCGTGTAAACGGGACTCTATTGGCAATTTCTCTCAGCGCTTTTTATTATGCCGGACTACATTTTCTTAAAAGTAAAACAGAAATTCCTGCCGACCAAGCCAGCCTCTCCAGTAGTTACTATCTAATAACCGACGCTCTCACCCAACTCACCAACCCTGACAACCTATCTGCATTCATTGCCCTCATGAGCGTGGGTATATTTCTTGCCACAATACGAACCAAATTCCCCATGAGTCTTGGTTTATGCATTGGAATCCATGCTGGCTGGGTCTTTCTGATTAAAACCAATTCCGCATTCTTAAATCGAAACCCTGATTCTGACTGGTATTTTATGGTCAGCAATTATGACGGTGTTATAGGCCCCATGGTAACTATCTGGTTAACACTCATTACCGCGTTATTTTTAAGCTACACGTACCTGAGAAATAAACCCGTCAATAACTCACTTGAACCTTAAAACCAAGCCTTCTTATACTATCTGCTACCCGATCTAACTGATAGCCTTGCATTGGAGAAATCGCCAACGCCTCCGGCTGCAAGGAAGGACGTGCGGTTGTGTATAAATATATACCCTGTATATCGACCTTCGCGCGCGCGCTCTGCAAAAACATATGGTAAGCCCTCAACTCATCGTCAAAGTTTATTTTTTCCTTATAATTAAATAAACACGTTTGCAGCCAAAGATCACAATTTTGCGCGGCAAACGTTAAATTATCCATCATCTGCTCAACAGCCATCATCGTATTATTAATTATCTGCCGTCCTGTTAAACTTGCACTGTCCACTTTAAACCAAACTTGCCCGCCTAATGCACCCCATAACGCCAATCCTCGCCTAACGCCCTTTCGGTGCAACAAACTACCATTGGTAATTAACACTAAGGGTATCTGCCCTATCTTGGATGTACTCTCCAAAACCTCTTTGATCGCTTCAATAGCCTCATAAAAGCTCGTTAAACTCGTCGGCTCACCATTTCCGGAAATAGAAATATCCTTAATACCTCGGCACTTAGGATCTACTGAAAAGTCGCTATAAAAACGTCCCGAATCGACATAGTCTAGAAAAAAATACAGCTCTTTTCTTAATTTTAACAAATCAATATCAGCTGCACTGCCGACAGATAAATCAGGTACTTGGCAATAAACACAGCGCCAGTTACAGGCATTATTCACATTAAAATTAATGCCTACAGAAACCCCACCTGCTCGCCTCGACAAAACCGGATAAACATAAGTCAATCCCGCCACATCACGACTATGATCTTGAGTTGTTAATTTTGTCGCCATAAAGCAAATAAATATAACCAGCAAATATGCTATTCTATTCGTTTAGATTACTAATCAAAATATTTTTTAACTACCTTTTTTTGGAGAAACACCATGAGTGAAAGAATTGTATTGCGGACCGGTGAATCCTTAGTCGCTGGCGGTCCTCCGGGAACAGCAGCAGAACCTGAAATAATCATTGGTGAATTGGACGGTCCCGTTGGTACTGCTCTAGCAACATTAACGGGCGATCAAGTCAAAGGCCACTCGCGCGTTTTTGCCATTTTAAATACCGACATACAAGTTCGCCCAGTTACCTTAATGGTGAGCAAAGTCACTGTTAAAGATAATCGCTATACTAATATCCTAATGGGCACTGTTCAAGCGGCTATTGCAAACGGTGTTTTAGATGCTGTTCGGGCCGGTGACATTCCTAAAGAAAAGGCAAACGACTTAGGTATTATCGTTTCCGTATGGCTTAACCCCAGCGTTGCCACAGATGATAATCTAGATCACCAAATTCTTTTTGATATTCATCGCAAAGCAACGGCTCAAGCCATTCATAAAGCGATGAACCACCAGCCTAGCATCGACTGGTTACTAGAAAACCAAGAAAACATTACCCATAAATATTTCCAAATGGGACTTGATGGTAAAATCTAATTTTAGGCGCAACTAACCTGAAATAAAACCTAAGGTTTACTGGCCCAATCACTGACGTGGACCTTAGGTACTTCGCCCAACTATCAAAAACAACTGAACCGCACAGGCATTCAAAGCGCTGACTGAGAGCTCAGTTTCCATTTGATTTACCCAAAAAAACACGACGCATTGTGACTAAAAAACCCACGCTCAGCTTTCTCGCTTCTCACGGCGGCTCTGCTGCAAAAGAAATTATCCGGGCTATACAAAATAAAACGTTATTCGCTAATATTGGTCTGGTTATTACTAATAACAAAAATTCTGCCATTTCTCAATGGTGCCAAGAGAACGGTATAAAAACCACCTGCATTAGCACTTCGACTCACCCAGATGGCGAGCAAGAAGATAAAGCCATTAAGCATGCACTGACTGCAGTTGCAACAGACTTTGTCATTTTATCCGGCTATATGAAACGGATAAGACAGCAAACACTTAAACGCTTCTCAAACAAAATACTGAATGTTCACCCTGCCTTACTTCCTAAACACGGCGGCCAGGGGATGTATGGTGACCGTGTCCACCAGGCGGTACTTAACGCAAAAGAAACAACCAGTGGCGCCAGCATTCACTTCATCAATGAAATTTATGATGATGGTCCGATCATTGCTCAACAAGAAGTTCCCGTTCACCCCGATGATACTGTCGAAACACTACGAAAACGTGTACAAGCCATTGAAGCTATGCTTTATATTGAATCAATCACCCAGATCATAAAAAACTATTAGAACGATCTAAGCGTTCTCC
>MPSY01000234.1 GCA_001901525.1 Methylococcales bacterium OPU3_GD_OMZ
AAGCGAAGAAAAATGCGCCGTGTATTATTTTTATTGATGAGATTGATGCGGTCGGTCGTCAACGGGGTGCCGGTTTAGGCGGTGGCAACGATGAACGCGAACAAACCTTAAACCAGTTATTGGTTGAAATGGATGGTTTTGACGGGCACGAAGGTATTATTGTTATTGCCGCGACCAACCGTCCGGATGTATTAGATAAAGCCTTATTACGGCCGGGTCGTTTTGATCGTGAAGTTAACGTAGGCTTGCCAGACATCAAGGGTCGTGAGCAGATTTTAGAAGTTCATTTGCGTAAAGTTCCGAAAGCAGATGACGTGATTGTTAAGTACATTGCACAAGGGACTCCGGGTTTTTCAGGTGCTGAATTGGCTAATCTGGTGAATGAAGCCGCATTGACGGCGGCACGCACCAATAAACGCTTAGTGAGCATGGTAGAACTTGAGAAGGCGAAGGATAAGCTGATTATGGGGGCGGAGAAGCGCTCAATGGTTATGAGTAAAGAGGACAAGCGGATGACGGCTTATCATGAGGCTGGTCACGCTATTGTGGGTCGTTTGTGTCCTGAGCATGATCCGGTTTATAAGGTGAGTATTATGCCGCGGGGTCGAGCTTTGGGTGTTACGATGTTTTTACCGGAGAAAGATGCCTACAGTGCCAGTAAGCGAAAATTAGACAGTCAAGTTTCCAGTTTATATGGCGGTCGTATAGCTGAGGAGTTAATTTTTGGTACTGAGAGTGTCACCACAGGGGCTTCAAACGATATTGAGCGCGCCACGCAATTAGCACGCAGTATGGTAACTAAATGGGGTTTGTCTGAGAAGTTGGGACCTTTGACCTACAGTGAAGAGGAAGGTGAAGTCTTTTTAGGTCGTTCGGTTACGCAAACCAAATCGGTTTCAGAGAGTACTTCGCAGGCTATTGATGCAGAAGTTCGAGCGGTTATTGATCGTAATTATCAGCGTGCTGAGAAAATTCTGAAAGAGAATGAAGATATTTTACATGCGATGGCGGATGCGTTGATGACTTATGAAACCATCGATAAATATCAACTGGATGATTTACTGGAGCGTAAAACACCGGTGCGTGAGCCCCAGGGCTGGGGT
>MPSY01000235.1 GCA_001901525.1 Methylococcales bacterium OPU3_GD_OMZ
ATTCAAACAAATGTAAGTCTAGCCATTCATGCCGTGCTGTCCGATTAAATCGTTCAATATAAGCATTTTGTGTCGGCTTACCAGGTTGAATGTACATGAGTTTTATTTGTTGCTGTTCAGCCCAGTATTTAAGTGTTTGACTAATGTATTCAGGGCCATTATCACAGCGTATAGCTAAAGGCTTACCTCGCCATTCAATAATTTGTTCGAGTGAACGAATAACACGAGCACTTGGCAGGGATAGATCAACATCAATTCCTAGTCCTTCACGATTAAAATCATCAAGGACATTAAAGGTTCGTAAACTTCGGCCATCTATCAATGAGTCACTCATAAAGTCCATTGACCAAACTTGGTTTATTTTATCGGGTACGCTCAAAGCTTCCGGCTTGTCTCGCTTAATTCGCCGCCTTGGCTTAATGCGTAAATTAAGCTCTAGTTCCCGATAAATTCGGTAAACACGCTTATGGTTCCAGCCGTAACCTTTGATATTACGGAGGTATAAAAAGCATAGCCCAAAGCCCCAACGTTTATGGGTATCACTTAATCGAAGTAACCAGTTGGCTATTTCGGCATTTTCATCACTCAGTTTTGCTTGGTAACGATAACAGGTTTCACTGATAGAAAAGGTTTTACAAGAGAGCCTGATGCTGACTTGATAGTGCGCAACAGCATGATGTGCCATCTCTTTTCGTCGAGATGGCTTTACCACTTTTTTTCAAGCGCCTCTCGTGCTATTACACCCATAAGGCGTTCTTCAGCATACATCTTTTTAAGCCGACGATTTTCTTCTTCCAGTTCTTTCATTCGCTTCATTAATGACGCATCCATTCCACCATATTTTGATCGCCATTGATAAAAACAAGCACTGCTCATGCCGTGTTCACGACAAAGGTCAGGAACGGATTTACCCATCTCATTTTGCTTTAAGATACCAAGTATCTGGCTGTCGGTGTGTCGTATCTTTTTCATAGAAAACTCCTTCATTTAGTGTATCTGAATTTTCTACTTTCAACTCCTATTATTTATTGGGGGGATTACAAAATAACCTTGAGAACTTTAAGAAACGACTTAAAGCACTGGAAGAGAAGGTCGC
>MPSY01000118.1 GCA_001901525.1 Methylococcales bacterium OPU3_GD_OMZ
CCTGCCTCTCTGACAAAAACAAACGACAACTGTGGGTACCACCCGGGCTTGCCCATGGTTTTTTAGTCCTCAGCGATACGGCTGATTTTGAGTATAAATGTACTGATTATTACGACCCTTCAGATGAAGGCTGTCTACTTTGGAATGACCCTGATATTGCTATTCAATGGCCTACCGACACACCCATTCTATCGGAAAAAGACCGCCTAGGAAAACGTCTGCCAGAACTAACATAATGCGTATTCTAATTACCGGTGCTAACGGCCAAGTCGGCTGGGCGCTCAAACAACTCGCAAGAAAATACCCACAACATACGGCCATTGCTCTAGAACGTCGTGACTTAGATATTACTTGCAAGGATGCAGTTAACCAAACTATCGCCAAAGAAAATGCTGATATTGTCATCAACGCAGCGGCTTATACCGCCGTAGATAAGGCCGAGGACAATGCGGAATCAGCTTTTAACATAAATCGCGATGGCGTTGATAATCTAGCCTCGGGTTGTTTAAACGCCGATATCCCATTACTGCACATATCAACGGATTATGTTTTTAATGGCAAGAAAACTAGCCCTTACATTGAAACCGACCCACCCAATCCCCTAGGGATTTATGGACACAGTAAGTTAGCCGGCGAACAAGTTATTGCCGAGCAACTAAACCGCTTTATAATCCTTAGAACCAGCTGGGTTTTTGGGCTCCATGGCCAAAATTTTGTTAAAACTATTTTAAGACTCTGCCAAGACCGAAGTGAACTCAATATTATTGCCGACCAATTTGGGGCGCCGACTTCAGCGACTAGTATTGCGCACTGTCTTCTACAGATTTGCGACCAATACAATAATGACATTGCAATGCCCTGGGGGTTGTATCATTTTGCTAACACACCCGATACCAGCTGGCACGGCTTTACCTGTAAGATAATCGACTTAGCACAAAAATATAACTTAATTGATCACGAGATAACCGTTAATAAAATTACCTCCGAACAATACCCACTCCCTTGTACTCGCCCTCAAAACTCTTGCCTAGATAAAGATAAAATTACTAAACAATTATCGATCACTCTAACACCTTGGGAAGAAGAGCTTGAGACGATGCTGATGACATTATCACAGCAGCTATAACCCCTTAAAATTTATGCTAATTTTTAATCGCACCATAGGTTCTTAGTACTAAACCTGACGTTTTTTTGATGCAAAAATCTGTCCCTAGTGCGACTCCTTTGGAGAGATATTGAAAGAGTCGATATTTATTGTGACTTCTATCAATGGGGTAACGATGCGTCAACTTTGCCATTAATTTTAATGCCCCCGGCGCGCCGTTTATTGCTACGGCATCAACTAAGCAATACATAGCAGCAACACCACTGGGTGGATTCCCCTGACTCCAATGTAAAACCGGATCCGTCGGCGCCCATTGCCAAGTCCCTGAAACCGTGCCAATTATTTCCAGCCACGTGGTAATAAAAAATGCGGCTAAATAGAGCAAGGGCGACTGTCCCTTAAATAAAAACGCCACAAAAACAATATATAACAAAGCCCCCGATTGATCTAACCGTTCGGCTAGCAATAAGCCCCAAAGTGACCATAGCCCACAAACGATGAGTACAAAAATAGCTAACTCTCGCGCATACCGCAGAAACAAACCTGATCGTGATAAGGCCAACGCTGTTAAATACACCATCCCATGCCCCGGTGGCACGTAAGCAGGTACATTCTCAAATCGGTAAATGTAACCGCCCAAATACGGGGATGCGAAATTTTCCCCAACGGTAGCAAAAGCCACCGCCACGATGACCTGCATTCTGACTGAAACGGTTTCCCCCATCAGTAAACAGAATAGAAAAAACCATGCAAAAACACCTAAAGCATATTGCCATTGCTGACTGCCGCTACCATCTGAAATTAAACATCCCGCGACAGAAATAAAGGTAAATGCCGCAATAAAATAATCACGCTGATTATGCACCGGATCATTTCTATCATTGGTAAACGTGTTCAAAATCATTTATAGGCTCTCACTTCATTAACTACTTCACAAATACTGTTATTACGATTTATTCAAACAAAAAAACTACAAAACTATAACGCGCTATTTTTCCAACTGCAATGGCTATGACACCGCTTAACAGCGGCAACCGCAACCACCCTGCTGCAAAACACAGACCGTCACCGACTACGGGTAGCCATGAAAATAACAATGCCAAAACACCCCACTTCTTTACCGTTCCAATCGCTTTTTGTTGCCTTGCCGATAATACTTTTGAAACCGGAAATTTAACACTCGCCCAAGCCCCTAGCCACCAGGTTGTTAACGCACCTAAGGTATTTCCCAACGAAGCAACGGCGACTAAAACCCAAACATTATGGTGACCGTCAACAACCAGATAAGCCAATACCGCTTCAGACCCACCCGGGGCGACAGTTGACGATATGAAAGCACTAAGAAATAATCCCAGCACCCCTAAATTTTCAAAGAATAGTTCCATAGTAAAAGAAAAAACCCTTGTAACCGAGAACGATCACAAGGGTCTAGATATTGTTTTTCCAGTTATTATTTCTTAAACGATAACTTCTTAGTTTTATCGAATAACCGTACAAAAATTGATTTAAAAAAACTAACGCCTTTAGAGCCTAAAGCAACCGTACAACCAAATAAAGAAGCAAAAATCTCTGTTATTTGTTTGCCTTTTAAATAACTTGCTAGCGCTACCAAAAGTATAAGCCCGATCACTAAACCAGCGATCATACTAACCGTAAAATAAGGCGCATTTTTCTTTTTCGCCGCAACACTGGGATCTACCGGCGGTACATATAAAGGTACGGTACGCTTATAAGAGTCTTGCACCACATACGGTGTTACCCCTGGAATACTGGGTAAATCAATATCTCCTCCGCCTACCTTCATCTGACCTTTCATGCCCTTTTCCATATGCTGGGCAATATCACAATGAACCAAATAAGTCTTTTTCGCTGGCGGCAAAATTAATGTGCCTGTCACTTGGCCAGGCCCTGTCACTTCTAAGTGAAACATCCCTTTAGCATAAAGATAACGCGGCAGGCCATGAATCATAAATTGATGGCGAATTTTATCTTCATTGATAAAATTAATCGTTAATTTTGTACACGGCTCAAAATTAAATTCTTGTTGGTCAAAAGCAAACATCCGCCCTGGAAAACGTTTGGCATGTTTGTGGCCTGCACGAACAGTAATCTCTTTAGTACCGGATATGGTTCCACAACCATCAGGAACACGGTCAATATTCTGACCCATGACCATAGCGCCGCCCATATCCATTAAGTGGCCACCGCCATGATCCATCATACGATCATGAACAACGATCTTAGCCGCCCACAATGAGGGACTTACCAGTAAAAGGACCAAGGCAACAGACTTAAAATTAAGCATCTTTACGCCCTCCTTTCTTACCAAACAATGACAACACCCCAGTCAATTTACCTCTAAAAGCATAAAGTAAAAAGACCACTAATGCGGCACCTAGGCCTTTCATAAAGTTCACCACCGGTGTCGCATCCGTTGTGGCTATTAAGGTCGCTGCCACTGTCTTTTTATTTTTATCTTTAGGGGGCGGCACTACAAATGCATCGCCTAAATCTTCATCTTCAACCTCTTCAGGTTCCCCTAAACTATTCCATTCATCAAAGTCTTGCCAAACAGGATATTGACGTGAATGAAAAGCCTGGGTAAATAAAGGCGTAATATCACTGCCCTGTACCTTAGGCATTCCAGTGTCGTCCAAGTATTTTTTATAAACTATTGCACTGATCCCGCCACCCGGATTCATACCATCCGTGGTAATTGACTTTTCACGATGTTCATGAAAAATCCAGATCCCTTCACCGTAACTGTGAAAGCCATCATTCTTAGTACTGATCTTCAAATCATTACGTTGCGCTGGGGCTAAATCGTAAATATCACGGGTGATTTGTGCAATTGGATTATGTTCGACCCCATCATAATGGGTAATCGTCGCTTTATGGCCATGCGTATGCATAGCTGACATCTCACCGGAACTATTAAATATCCGCATCTTAATGTTTTGATCCGGCTCTGCAACAATAAGCGATTCCCTTAAGGTAAAGGGAAATGACAATCCATTTAATAAATGATACTCGTCAGTCGCATCTTGTAAATCGTATTCCCGGTTCATCTTTCGCGCAACCAACCGTGGATCATTAAATTCTTTAACGATATCCCCTAAGTCCTTATCATGCGCATGATAATGCATATCATATTCACTGTCATAGTCTGCCAGAACCCCTTTGGAAGGGTGACGGACCTGTCCTGCTCCGACATTCAATGTCTGCACCCAGTTATTAGGTTTATTTTCTTCAACCACCAGCATACCGATTAAACCCATACCAATGTGCACATGGGCCTGAACATGACAGTGATAAACAAAAGTACCGGGAACTCGGGGCTTGAATTCATAAGTCTTTGCGCTTCCTGGCATCACCACCTTATCGCTCGTTTGTGGGACACCGTCATTACCTTCTCCTGAACTGTCAACATAAGGATGATCAACACCGTGCAAATGTATCGTATGCGGGAAATAATGACTGTTTTCTAACTGCAACCAAACAATATCATCTTGTTCCACCCGAATTACCGGTGACGGCGCTCTTAATGTCGTATTCGCCTCATTACTGATAAAACTCTGCGTCGACATGCCCCGAGTCTTCGGTGCAAATACCCACATAGCAGGCTGTACACCCGGCGCAATATCGTAAGTGGTACTTAATCCAGCAAAATCAGG
>MPSY01000012.1:0-1519 GCA_001901525.1 Methylococcales bacterium OPU3_GD_OMZ
GTGTTAATATGAAAGCCGGAACCGTTATGGTCTTAGGGCAGTTAGGGCAGCGACCCGGCGCCAGTATGATTCGAGGGACTATTTTCTCAACACAGTCGGTACAATTGTTACCTACATTCACCTATAACACCACCTATAAGCCAACTTTTTTAAAACGATATCTGATTTATTTAAAGAAGTTAGGTTTTACGATTGATGATGCTTATCTGAATGGTAACTATCAAAGCTGGAGCGGTGATTCTCTGGAACTGAATAAGGGTGAAATTTTATTGTTTTCGGAATGATGGTCGTCACCCGTACGGTCTAGAAATAATTTTTCAGCCCGTTTAAAAAAACCGGTTAAAGACTGAAGGTCTTTAACCGGTTTTTTGTTTTCCTAGTCTTTCCAGATGTCAATAATATTAGTGAAGTCATCAGTCCAGCTTTTAAGGCCAAAATATAAGGGCATTTTCTGCCAGTGACCAAGATTACTTTGGCGTAAGGGTTCTAGGACTTGTTTATTTTTAGCCATGACAACCCAGTCAGTAGCGACGACTAATGGCGGTGGGTTTTGAGGCTTGAACTCTTGTATGAGAGCCGGTATCTTCATGGTTTGTGAATGGTCAGATAAGACTTTCTTTAGGGCTAAATGTCGGTTGGTAATGTGAAAGGCTAAAATACCATTGGGTTTGATTTTGGAGAAATATAAATCAAAGGCTTCTTGGGTTAATAAATGCGTAGGAATGGCGTCGGAGCTAAAGGCATCAATAATAAGTAGGTCTAGGCGCTGGTCTGGTTCTTTTTCAATTGACAAGCGTGCATCGCCGACTTTCATGGTGATTTTATGGCCGCAATTTCTCAGGTAGGTAAAGTATTTTGGGTTCTCAGCAACGTCAACAATCCCCGGGTCTAACTCATAAAATATCCAGTCTTGCTTCTTTTTAGCGTAACAGGACAGCGTGCCAGCACCAAGGCCAACGACGGCAATATTCCAGGCGTTATTTTGGTCGTTATATTCTGCAAAGAGTTGACCAATAGGTCCTTGCCGACTGAAATAAGTTAACGGTGTTTGTTGTAGGTGGCGTGGTAATCGTTGTGCGCCGTGTTTAGTGGTGCCGTGATAGAACTCACGGTACTTTTCAGGTTGCCCCTTTTCATTGAGTAGCGTACTGTCTCTGACTGACATGACACCAAAGAAAGTTCTTTCTTGAAAAAGTGTGCTTGATAATACCCCGTGGAGACCCATGGTAAAAAAGATGAGCACAGCGGTAGATAAGGCAAGAGTGGTCGGACGGTCTCGGAAACTGTAGTTTAATCCAGCCAATAAAATGAGTGCGGCGCCAATCGGATCAATATATTGTCCTAAGTCATCGCTCGTAAAGTAAATGCTAAGTCCGGTAATGAAAATGACCAGAGGGAAAAGTGCATCCATACCCAATTGTTGTAGCCAAGGGCGTTCTGATCGGCGTAACCGCGGTCTGAGCATCAGTGCTGCAATGATCATAATAGGGTATTCGTAGACCGAATCAAAAATAAATGG
>MPSY01000012.1:1863-29175 GCA_001901525.1 Methylococcales bacterium OPU3_GD_OMZ
AAATACAGCGTGAGTGGAATGACCCAGAGTAAGGGAACTGAGGCAATATCGGTACTAATGAAATTAGTCAGACCGAGTAATAAACTTGAAGGGACTAATGCGAGTATTAACCAATATAATTTTTTCTGGAGCGTTAATTCGGGGGCCTCTTCTTCTGGAGTGACTGTTTTTTCGGTGAGTTCTTGATGTTTTTTAGAGACTTTCCAAAAAAGAGCCCCACAACTTAGAATAAGGGTACATAAGAGTAAATAACCACCGCCCCAGTATAGTTTCTGGTTTTCAAGACCAATGCCGGGTTCAATGAAGAAGGGGTAGCCTAATAAGGCTATTAAGCTACCAATATTACTGGCAGCATAGAGAAAATAGGGGTCTTTACTTGAACTTAGGCCAATGTTTGAGAACCATTTTTGGATCAGTGTTGAGGTCGTTGAAACAACAAAGAAGGGTAACCCAATGGCAAGAAAAAGAGTTGAAATTAACCAAAAAGTAGGGTCGCTTTCTGTGGGTGGGTTGATATTGTCCGGTAAACCCAGCGGTAGGGCCATGAGGCTGATAAGGAGTACACCGGCATGGACCAGAATTTGTTTGGAAGCGACGAGCCGTGTCGATAGAAAGTGCGCATAGAGATAACCCAAAAATAACAGACTTTGGTAAAACACCATACAAGTGTTCCATACGGCTGGGGATCCACCCAGTAAAGGAAGCAGTATTTTGCCAAACATGGGCTGTAATACAAACATTAGCGAGGCACTGACAAATAGCGTGGTAGCAAATAAGAAGACAGTGGCAGCGTTATTTTTAGATGGGTTATTCATAATGTTAAGGTGAATGACGTTTTTTTAAGAATCAGAGTGTTATCAACAACGATATCCAAGAGCATATAGTTGCTGGAAAAAGGGGTTAAATAAGGCTTATAGATGCATCGACCATATTCAAGCACAACCTGTAATAATAATGCATTTATTGATTCAAAATAAAGCAGTATCAGTTAATTTAACGGGGATTAATGATTATTATTCATATAATGCTGGAATTTTATTGTCTGGTATTCTTCGGCTGTTCTGTTGCCATATTTAAGAGAGGAGTTGTCAGCGTTAGTCAGTTTTTTAAAGGGAGTGATGGTCGCTATTGGTTGACGATATTAAGTAAAAAGGCAAGGTTTACGGTGATTTTATGGCGTCGACATGTTGTTGAAAGGTAAAGATTCTTTAGCGGTTCGTTTTATTGTGTTCTTTGGGAACTGTCCTAAACTATTTCCATGGTTAGCCCTTGAAATAAAGGATCTAGCCACAAGTAGAAATCTAATGCATATTTGCCAGAACTGATAGGTTTCTTTCAAGAGTTAATTATCTTAGGACAACAAGATGACATTTAGAATTAATGATGAAGCACCGAACTTTGTTGCACAAACAACCCAAGGAGAAATTAATTTTCATTAATGGTTGGGGGCGAGTTGGGGAGTGTTATTTTCACATCCTAAAGATTTCACACCGGTTTGTACCACTGAGTTAGGTTATCTGGCAGGTTTGGAAGGTGCGTTTTTGCAGAGAAATTGTAAGATCATTGGGTTAACTGTTGACTGTTTAATAACGTATGCTGAGTGGGTCAAGGATATAGAAGAAACACAAGGAAATAGTGTTAATTATCCGGTGATTGCTGATATTGATTTAGCCGTCGCAAAATTATACAACATGCTTCTTGCTGATGAATCAGGGCGTTCCGAAGGGCGTACCGCGCAAATCAATGCGACTGTTAGATCTGTATTTATTATTGATCCTGATAAAAAGATTAAATTAATATTGGTTTATCCTATGACGACGGGTCGTAATTTCGATGAGATTACCCGAGTGCATTGATTCAATGCAGCTAACAAAAAAGTATAAAGTGGCGACCCCGGTAATTAGTCCGACAGTTTCCCTTGGTAATGACACTACTACATCTTATCGCAATGGATTAAATAAGATTACGGTGTTGTTAATACCCAAAAATGTAGGGTTTTTGCACAAGAAACAATAACCTTTGAAGAACATAGCTGGGATCCGGGTAATCTATTCGCGTATAATGATAAAATTGCAACGTTAGGCTATTTTATGACATACAGTATTTATCTTTCGGGTGAAATTCATTCAAATTGGCGAGAGCAAATTCAAGTCGGTTTGGATGGTTATGATTTAGATACTAAAGTATTCAGCCCCGTGACGGATCATGAGGACAGTGATAATGTTGGCGTCGATATCTTGGGTGCGGAAGATAATCCCTTTTGGAAAGATCACAAAGCGGCAAAAATTAACGCTCTTCGTACTACGAGCTTGATTAAAAGGGCAGATTTTGTTGTGGTTCGTTTTGGAGATAAATACCGGCAATGGAATGCAGCTTTTGATGCAGGGCTGGCCATTGGTTTGGGAAAGCCGTTAATTACATTGCATGCGCCTGAGTTAACGCATGCGCTGAAGGAAATTGACGGTGCTGCCTTAGCGGTTACTGAAACCCCTCAACAAATTATAGAAATCATTCGGTATATTTCTCAAGCCTGACTTCGGTTTTATTGAATTGGCGGGGTAGCGTCAAATTTTTTCACATTCTTACTCTTATTTTTTCCTCAAAAATTTTTATGTCCGATAAACATCTTTATAAAGTTACTTTTTTTAATCAACAAGAGGTCTATGAGATCTATGTTAAACATGTGTATCAAGGAGACTTGTACGGATTTGTGATTGTTGAAGATTTTGTTTTTGGTGAAAAAAGTGCCATTGTTATTGACCCCTCAGAAGAAAAGCTTCGAAATGAATTTGAAGGTGTGAGTCAGTCCTTTATTCCGATGCATGAAATTATTCGGATTGATCAGGTTAAAAAAAGAGGGACGGCAAAAATTATTGCTGGGAACAAGGAGAGTAACAGTTCTGCAAAGGTTTCTAAAATATATCAACCCGATGGAAAGTAAGTAGGTTTTACTGAGGTATTCTTTCCGAGTTACGTTATCTATTTGACAACGCGTAAGGGGTTTGTTTTTTTTGGGGGTTCTGGCGGTTTTTTGTCATTATCTTCTGTCGGATCAAAGAACATTCCTTTGCCATTTTCTTTGGCATAAAGCCCAATGACAGCATCGATGGGTACAAAAACCTTCATGGGTTGGCCATTAAAACTGGCGTTAAATTCAAGGTGCTCGTTAGCGATGGTTAAGTTATTAATTGCGCTGGGGCGTAAATTGAGAATGATCTTACCTTCTTCAATGTAATCGGTTGGTACAATAGTGCCGGAAACTTCTGCGTCAACCATTAAATGGGGCGTTAAGGCATTGTCGTTAATCCATTCGTTAATCGCTCTAATTAAGTACGGTTTGAGGTCTTTCATAAATTAAAATCGCCTAATTTTCTTTCTGTTCGACTTAAACTGTCTTTAAATGATGGCCTAGAAAATAGGCGTTGTGCATAGTTTTTAATATCAGGTGAATGATCAAAAATAGGGATGCCAAGCTTTGGAAGACGCCAAAGCAGGGTCGCTAAAATACAATCAATGAGTGTGAACGAATCGCTCATGAAGTATTTTTTGGCTCGGAACAGTGGCACTGACGAAAGCAGACTCTCAGTTAGAAACTTCTTGGATTGCTGTGGATCTTCAGGACGGTATAAAATAGCTTCCAGTAACTGACACCAGTCATCAGAGATGCGTTTAATAATCATACGGTTGTTTGCCTTGGAAATGGGGTCCATTTTATTAAGTGCCGGTTGAGGAAAACGTTCCTCCAGATATTCCATAATAATAGTCGCATGATAGAGAATCAGTTCTTTGTCAATGAGTGTCGGGCTTAACGCATTCGGGTTGAGTTCCAGTAGATAATCAGGGGGATTATTGGCATCATAGAATTTTAATTCTATTGGGATTTGTTTTTCATAAATGACCATGCGGGTACTTTGACTCCAGATGCAGTCATCCGGTGAAATCAGTGTCATCCCAGAAGTATGGTAATTTGTCATCCGTTTAAGTTGGCCTCTGTTGTTGGCGGGTGTGTGGTGTGGCTTGGCTTGAAGATCCTATAGTCATAGAAATCTCACGCATGCAGCGTTTAAATAATGAAACTAACTGAATGTCTCTGTGGTTAAGGTCTCAGAAACATTCAGTTGTTTATAGTCTTACCGTTAAAGGCTGATAATTACTGATTGAATTAGTGGATATCTTTCCAATATTCTTTTTTTAGTAAATAACCAATAAAGCCAATAATCAGAATAAAAAAGAGAACATATTTGCCCATTTGTTGGCGTTTTAATTTTGCAGGTTCGCCGACATATTCTAAAAAGTTAACTAAGTCAGTCACGACAACATCAAATTCACTCGGACTCAATTCACCCGGACGTTCTAAACTCAGTGAATTGATGACTTTATTCTCTCCCTCAAGGGTATAGTGCGCAATTTGCTGACCTTGTAGTTTCCATAAGACATTAGGCATGCCCACATCTTTAAAAAGAGTATTGTTTGTGCCGTGCGTTTTGGTGTCATCACGGTAAAAACTTTTCAAATACGTATAGAGCCAATCAGAGCCGCGTGAGCGGGCTATAAGGGATAGGTCAGGTGGTACAGTTCCAAACCAGATATTAGAATCATGCTTATCCATTGCTGACAGCATTGAGTCATAAATACTCGCGCCTACAGGTGCGATATCTTTTAAAACAACATCTTGGTTTAGTTCAAAATCTTCTGCTATTCGTAAGTAACGAATATGTTTTGCAGAATGACAACCCAAGCAATACGTGACGTAATGTTCAGCACCACGTTTCAGAGAGGTGTTATCGCTCAGGTCAATATTGGCGTGCATAAGTTCAGTCTTTCCACTTGCAGAACAGGTGAAAGCGAACAAGGAAAATATAACAGTTAATAATGTTTTCATATTAATCTAGGCTATCTTTCATTTTTTTGGCCAAATCAACGCTTGCGTTACGTAGGCCACTAGGGTTAGGTGTTTTTAGATGGAGGGTTTTTCCACTTTTAGTGGTCACAACAGTATCTTGTGTGATGTCGGAAACCGCTTGTTTTATTAACGGTATCTTACTCCCTAGCGAGTCGTTTGATGTCAGATGTTTGGGAACGGTTTTAAATTTTTCCCAACGCATATAAATTGGCATTAATAGGAAAAATGAAAAATAGATGACAGTTAACACGCGGGCTGCAATCGTAGCACTGGGTGTCGGTGCTTGCATTCCAAGATAACCCAGACCAAAAAAGCTAATGACAAAAAGGAATAATGCTTTTTTGTATATTCCACCCCGATAACGTATCGATTTAACTTTGACTGTATCAAGCCAAGGCAGTAGAAATAAAACGAAAATAGCGCCACCCATCGCAAGGACACCGGCAAATTTATCGGGTACTGCGCGTAAAATAGCGTAGAACGGCGTAAAGTACCACAGCGGTGCAATGTGTTCCGGTGTTTGCAGCGGATCTGCCGGTATGAAATTGGCATGTTCAAGAAAATAGCCTTCAAGTTCCGGCATATAAAAGAGTACCACTGCAAAAAAGAAGATAAATACACTCACGCCAACAATATCTTTAACGGTGTAATAAGGGTGAAAAGGAATGCCATCGACAGGTATTCCGTCTGGACCTTTATTCTCTTTAATCTCAATACCGTCAGGATTGTTAGAACCCACCTGATGAAGTGCAACAATATGTAGAAAAACCAACAAAACCAACACTAATGGAATTGCTGCAACGTGGAAGGCAAAGAAACGATTTAAGGTGGCATCGGCCACGACATAGTCTCCTCTGATCCACAAAGAAAGGTCTTCACCAATAATAGGAATAGCACTAAAGAGTGAGATGATGACTTGAGCGCCCCAGTAGGACATTTGTCCCCAAGGAAGGAGATAGCCCATAAAGGCTTCTGCCATTAGGCAGAGGTAGATTAACATGCCGAAAATCCAGACTAACTCTCTTGGTTTTTTAAATGAGCCATACAGGAGCCCACGAAACATATGCAAGTAAACGACAATAAAAAAAGCGGATGCGCCGGTTGAATGCATATAGCGGATCAGCCAACCCCAGTCAACATCGCGCATGATGTATTCCACCGAATCAAAGGCCAGTGCTGCATCAGGCTTATAGTTGATAGTCAGCATGATGCCGGTAGCAAATTGGTTCACTAAAACCAATAATGCTAAGGAACCAAAGAAATACCAGAAATTGAAGTTTTTGGGGGCATAGTATTCGGCAAGGTGTTCATTCCATACTTTGGTTAATGGGAACCGTGCGAGAATCCAATTTACAAAATTATTAAAACGTGGAGAATTCATTCGTTAGGCTCCTTAAGCATTTTCGCCAATGACGATGGTATTATCATCAATATATCGATAAGGCGGTATTTCCAAATTTGTAGGGGCAGGCATACTGCTATAAACTCGGCCGGCGATATCAAATTTAGAACCATGACACGGACAAAAGAAGCCGCCTTGCCAGTCTTTTCCTAAGTCGGTTGGCGCAATTTCTGGACGATAAGTGGGTGAGCAACCCAGATGGGTGCAAAGTCCGATAGCAACAAACACCTCCGGTTTTAATGATCGGGTTGCGTTTTTAGCCGCTGGCGGTTGAATCGATTCAGTTGAGTTTGGATCACTCAATTCGCTCTCTAAAGGGGCTAATGTACTCAGAACCGCTTTGGTTCTGTTCAGGATCCAAACGGGTTTTCCTCGCCATTCGACACGTATTAATTGACCAGGCTCCAGTTTACTGAGGCTAACTTGAACCGGTGCCCCGGTTGCTTTTGCTTTAACGCTGGGTTGCATTTGGGATAAAAAAGGAACGGCTACGAACCCAGTTCCCACAGCACCGACAACAGTTAAGGCATTGGTAAGAAATTGGCGTCTTGTTTTGTCTACGCCTGAATTATTCATTACATCTCACTCCTAAAGAAAATCCACAGTTATTGTTCAACTTGCTTAAAACGATCTAATATAGCATTTATTGGCTTTTTTTTTAGCCAAATTAGTCTGTGTGATCAACAACGATGAAGTATTGGGATAAGGCCGTTAAAAAAGCTTGGTTTTCTTCTGCTTTACCGACAGTCACACGCAAGCAATTAGTTAACGGAGTTTTGTGGTTTGCAAGGCTTTTAATTAAAACCTGTTGTTCTTTTAAAAAAGTGAAAAGTCCGCTTGCACTGTGATTTAAAACCCGGAATAAAATGAAATTGGCGTCGCTAGGAAAAACCTCAAGTTGTGGCATTTTTTTGAGTTCTTGCGTTAGAGTGGTTCTTTCTTGGCAAATCAATTGGGTTTGCTGCTTAAAAATAGCGTAGTTTGATAGCGCAAAGAGCGTGCTGATTTGGGTGAGTACGTTGATGTTATAAGGTAGACGAATTTTGTTCAGTTGGTTAATGATTTCGTTTTGACCCACTAAATAGCCCAATCGCAGTCCGGCTAAACCTAACTTGGAGACGGTACGCATAACCAATAGGTTGTTGAAATGTAAGATTTCAGTCATGAACGTGGCATCAGTAAAAGGGGCATAAGCCTCATCAATAATGACCAACCCAGGGGCATGATTAAGGATTTCCCGTATCTCTGAGGCATTAAACAAATTACCGGTTGGGTTATTTGGGTATGCCAGAAAAATAACTTTAGGCTTTATTTCTTCAATAGCCTTGAGAAAGCAGGGTAAATCAAGCGCAAAATTATTTGCTTGTAATGGAATGGCATGAAAGTTAAGGTCTAAGCCGTCACTAATCTGTTTGTACATGACAAAGCTGGGGTCTGGAGCCATGACCGTTGCATGGGGCGTAAGTGCCATTAATAACAGTTGGATAATCTCATCTGAGCCATTTCCGAGAAGTACCCCGAGCTCCGTCGGGATTTGATTCATGGCTCTGAGTTTGTTGTTTAATTGACGGGCGTCAGGATCAGGGTAACGGTTTATTTCACAGGTCCTTAGGGTGTTTAACCATTCATCAGTTAAGTCATTGGGCCAACCATAGGGGTTTTCCATGGCATCTAATTTGATGAACCCATCCGCTTCGGCTACTTGATAGGCGGTCATTTCCAGAATTTTCTTGCGGAAAATACCGGTACTTAATTTTTCGATGGTTTTCATGGTTTTTAACAAGTGAGAGCTGATTCGTTTTTACAGGTTAAAATTCAGGGTTCTTTTTGAGAATTCGGTATTCAGCTGATCGCGCATGCGCAGTCAGGCTTTCACCCCGAGCGAGAACGGAAGCAACACGACCCAGCGAGTCTGCACCTGATTCAGAACAGTTTATTAAACTGGTACGTTTTTGAAAGTCATAAACGCCCAGTGGAGAGGAAAACTTAGCTGTTCCGGCGGTGGGTAGTACGTGGTTGGGTCCGGCACAATAGTCGCCCAGTGCTTCAGCGGTATAACGCCCCATGAAAATAGCACCGGCATTGTGAATGAGAGGGGCAAGCTCTTCAGGTTTTTCGATGGATAGTTCAAGGTGTTCAGGTGCAATAATATTGGCGATTTCTACTGCTTTACTCAGATCAGGGACATGAATGAGAGCGCCTCTTGAGCCAAGAGACTTGCGGATAATGTCTGCTCTTTCTAGGGTGGGTAGGAGTTTATTAATACTTTGGGTGACTTGGGTGAGAAAAGTTTCGTCGGGGGAAATTAAAATAGCCTGAGCATCTTCGTCGTGTTCTGCTTGCGAAAATAAGTCCATGGCAATCCAGTCTGGGTTGCTTTGACCATCACAAATAATGAGTATTTCCGACGGACCGGCAATCATGTCAATTCCGACTTGACCGAAGACAAGTTTTTTGGCGGTGGCGACATAAATATTCCCCGGGCCGACAATCTTATCTACCGCAGGAATAGTTTCTGTACCGTAGGCTAAGGCGGCAATTGCCTGGGCGCCGCCAATAGTAAAAACACGATCGACACCGGCCAGATAGGCAGCGGCTAATACCAATGTGTTTTGGTTGCCTGATGGTGTGGGTGTGACCATTACAATTTCATTGACTCCCGCGACTTTTGCCGGGATAGCATTCATCAGAACGGAAGATGGGTAGGCTGCTTTACCGCCGGGCACATAGATACCGACCCGGTTAAGTGCGGTAATTTGTTGACCTAAACGGGTGCCGTCAGCTTCTTGGTACTGCCAGGATTGTAGTTTTTGGTGTTCAGCATAGTGGCGTATTCGTTTAGCGGCCACAGATAATGCATCAGACCAGTCGCTAGGCAGGGTGTCCCAGGCGGCTTTTAGGGCTGTTCTTGGAATTTCAAGGTCATTCGCATGGTGGATATGGTTTTGGTCAAATTGGTGGGTATATTCAAGGAGCGCGCTATTGCCTTGGCTTCTAACAGTGGAAATGATTTGAAGCACTTTTTGGTGGATCGATTGGTCTTCGGTTTGATCCCAGGCTAATAATGTTTTTAGCTGAGCTGAGAATGCGTCATCAGTACTTATTAATTGTTTTATTTGAGCGGTAACGATCATAACTTTATACCGCAGTGGCGGGTAAGGCAGATGCAATTTGCTCAATGACCGTTTGAATTTGTTGGTGTTTCATTTTCATTGAGGCTTTATTGACAATGAGGCGTGAACTGATAGTCATGATCAGGTCTTTAGGTTCTAAACCATTGGCTTTTAAGGTATTTCCGGTATCGACAAGGTCAACGATACAATCTGCTAAGCCGACAAGTGGTGCAAGTTCCATCGAGCCATACAATTTAATGATTTCTGCCTGAATGCCTTGACTGGAAAAATAGTGCTGGGCGGTTTTGACATATTTTGTTGCAACGCGGATACGGCGGCCAAAGGCCGGTGCATCCTTGTGTGCGGCAGTCATTAAACGACACTTTGAAATGCCCAGGTCTAAGGGTTCGTAAAGACTTTGAGCGCCGTGTTCAATTAACACATCTTTACCAGCAATTCCAATGTCAGCAGCACCGTATTCGACAAAGGTGGGCACATCGGTTGCACGGATAATGACCAGTTTAACATCGGGATGATTAGTATCAAGGATGAGTTTACGGCATTTTTTGGGATCATCAATAGGGATAATGTCGGCGGCGGCAAGCAAGGGCAAGGCCTCTTCGTAAATACGTCCTTTAGAAATAGCAATAGTTAGCATAACGGCAGTTCTGGTTTGTTGAGTTAATGAGGGACACGGCGTATTGTTGCGCCTAATTGGGTTAGTTTTTCTTCGATACATTCATAACCGCGGTCGATATGATAGATTCTGTCGACGATGGTATCACCTTTGGCAACGAGTCCGGCTAAAACCAGACTGGCAGAGGCGCGTAGGTCAGTAGCCATGACCGGGGCAGCGGTTAGTTCTGGAATGCCTTCACAGATGGCCGTGTTTTGCTTAATGGTTATTTGAGCGCCCATGCGTTGCATTTCCTGAATGTGCATGAAACGGTTCTCGAAAACAGTTTCAGTAATAATGCTGGTTCCGGTAGCAATGGTATTTAATGCGGTAAATTGAGCTTGCATATCTGTCGGAAATGCAGGAAAGGGTGCGGTATCAATAGAAACTGCTTTAGGACGTTGGCCGTGCATATTCAGTTCAATCCAATCGTCTCCGCAGGTTATCTCCGCACCGGTTTCACGCAGTTTTTTAATAACGATCTCAAGTGATTTAGGGTGTGTGTCTTTAAGTTTGATATGCCCGCCAGTGATAGCGGCGGCAGTGAGATAAGTGCCGGTTTCTATGCGATCAGGTAAGATTTTGTAAAAAAGATCTTTAGGCTGTAGCTTTTCGACACCTTCAATGGTTATGGTTGAAGTACCTATCCCTGTGATTTTAGCGCCCAGACAATTAAGGAAGTGAGAAAGGTCTTCAACTTCAGGCTCTTTTGCGGCATTTTCAATAATAGTCGTGCCTTCGGCTAAAACAGCGGCCATCATGATGTTTTCGGTGCCGGTTACCGTGACCTGATCCATAACAAGGTGGGTGCCGTGCAGGCGTTCAGCAGAGGCATGAATATAGCCATTTTTGACAGTAATTTCGGCACCCATTTTAGTCAGGCAATCTAAATGGATGTTGACGGGTCGGGTACCAATAGCACAGCCGCCAGGAAGTGAAACGTGTGCTTTTCCAAAACGTGATAAAAGTGGGCCTAAAACTAAGATAGAGGCGCGCATAGTTTTTACCAGTTCATAAGGCGCTTCAAGCCGAGAAATGCTTTGCGTATCAATCTCGATATTCAAGCGTTCGTCGATGGTGATGGTGATTCCCATATGACCGAGTAAGGCAATGGTCGTAGTAATGTCATGTAAATGAGGGACATTGCCTACTTTAACAGGGGTTTCAGATAATAATGTGGCCGCTAGAATAGGTAATGCTGCATTTTTAGCGCCAGAAATTCGTAACTCTCCTTTGAGGGTCTGGCCGCCGGTAATAATTAGTTTGTCCATAAGATTACGTTTGAATTGGAGTCAGTGGGGTGTTACAAAACAGCATCAATGAGTGTTTTTAATCAAATCGTTTACTTCAACGAGTACGGCTAATGCTTTTATTTGTTGAGGTATATTTTTGAAATGTAAGGTTATATTCTTACTTTTGGCCTTTTTGTGCCATTCCACGAGTAGTGCTAATCCGGCACTGTCGGCCAGAGTGACTGACTCAAAATCTACAATAATAGTCTTTTGGTTAAAGGTAAGTGCCCCAATAGTGGATCGATTAATCGTTGCAAATGTTAAGTCACCGCTGACGAGATAATTGCTGTTGTTGTTTTTTATAAATGAAATAGGGGTCATTATTAATTTTCTTTTTCACTGAACAAGAATTGTCCGATAATTTCTTCAAGCACAATAGCGGATTGTGTTATTTCTATTTCACTATTATGCGTTAAAAATTCATCTGATGCGCCGGTTTGTAAGCCGATGTATTGTTCGCCGAGTAAGCCGGCAGTAAAAATACTTGCCGAACTATCATCAGGTAGCGTGTTGTATTGTGGCTCAATTTGCATTTGAACAACTGATTCATAGTTTTCGTTATCGAAATCAATGGCTGTTACACGTCCGATTCTAACACCTGCAACAGAAACAGGGGAGCGGACTTTGAGGCCGCCAGAGTTTTCGAATCGCGCGGTAATGGTATAACCATCGTTATTGGAATAAGAAGCAAGATTACTGACTTTCATGCCGATAAAAAAAAGAGCACCAATACCGATAATGACGAAAAGCCCGACCAAAGTATCCAGCGATTTAGGATTGTGCATTTTTAAATATCTCCGAACATGAGTGCTGTTAAAATAAAATCCATACCTAGGATGGCAAAAGAAGAGTACACAACCGTGCGTGTCGTAGCTCGGCTTACACCCTCGGAAGTCGGTATTGCGTCATAACCTTCAAAGAGTGAAATCCACGTAACGACGAAGCCAAAGACTAAACTTTTTATGACGCCGTTGAGGATGTCATCATAAAAATCAATACTCGATTGCATTTGCGACCAGAAGGCACCTTCATCAACGCCCAGGAGAGTAACACCTACCAATTGCCCGCCTAAAATACCTACCATGCTAAAAATTGCAGCCAGTAGTGGCATGGAAAGGCAACCTGCTAGGAAGCGAGGACAGATGATTCGTTGGATGGGATCGACAGCCATCATTTCCATGCCTGATAATTGCTCAGTTGCTTTCATCAAACCAATTTCGGCAGTAAGTGAAGACCCTGCACGACCGGCAAAGAGTAGGGCTGAAACCACAGGGCCTAATTCACGAACCAGTGAAGCGGCAATCATAACACCTAAGGTTTCTTCAGCACCAAAATCAGAAAGGATATAGTAGCCTTGTAACCCTAAAACCATACCCACAAATAATCCTGAAATCGTGATAATAAGGATTGTTAATACGCCGACAGAAAACAATTGCTTAATAATTAACCGAGGGTGGCACAGGACACTGAATGTGCAAGAGAGGGTTTGCTTTAAGAATAAAGTTCCTCGACCGGTTTTGGTTAAGTTGGCAATGACAGATTGACCAATAGCTGATAAAAACGTAATCATTTTTAAGTTTTGTCCTAGATGGCTATAAGTCATCGAAATAATTATCCGATGAATAGTGGAACTTAACGGGACCGTCAGGTTGCCCATTCATGAATTGTTGCACCCATTCAGATTTTGAGTGTTTAAGTTCTTGCGGTGTGCCTTGACCGATTATTTTACCAGATGACATGATATAGATATAGTCGGCAATGGCAGCAGTTTCTTGTACATCATGAGAAACTATAATGCTGGTTAAGCCGACCGAGTCATTGAGTGTTTTGATTAGTTTGATCAGCACCCCCATGGAAATAGGGTCTTGTCCGGTAAAGGGTTCATCATACATTACCATCATGGGGTCTAAGGCAATAGCTCTGGCGAGGGCAACGCGCCTAGCCATACCACCGGATAGTTCATTAGGTGACAAATGCCTTGCGCCTCTGAGGCCGACCGCCTGTAGCTTCATCAAAACCAGTGTTCTGATTATGGTTTCAGGTAATGCGGTATGTTCTCGAATTGGATAAGCAACATTGTCGAAAACGTTAAGATCTGTCAGTAATGCGCCACTTTGAAATAACATACCCATTTTTTTTCGTAAGGTATAAAGTTCCGAGCGACTTAATTGGTTAATGTTTAAGCCATCGACCACAATGGTGCCATGGGATGGGCTGAGTTGGCCGCCAATAAGTTTTAGTAAGGTTGTTTTACCACTACCGCTCGGACCCATGATGGCGGTAATTTTACCGTGTTGGATATCAAGCGAGGCATTATCAAAGATAACCCGTTGCCCGCGAGAGAATGACAGGTTGCGAATAGTCACCAGACTCGGATTTTGGGTGTTATTTTCTTTCATTAACAGTGATTGAAGGTAAAAAGGTGCTATTTTCCATGAGCAGATAATATAAAGTCAAATGATTAGTGGGGATAAGTTTATACAGAAAAGGGGGGAGCGTGGCATAATGACAAAATTTTATCTGATCTGAAGTTATGGTTGTTAATATATTAGTGCTGATAATCAGCTTGGTTGCATTAGTTTATGCTGCAGATTACTTTGTTTCTGGCGCGGTTTCTATCGCAAAGACAATAGGGGTTTCATCTCTGGTCATAGGCTTGACTATTGTCGGATTGGGGACATCAGCTCCTGAGATTTTGGTGTCCGGAATTTCTTCTTTGCAGGGTAATGCGGGCTTAGCTGTTGGAAATGCTTTGGGGTCAAATATTGCTAATATTGGGATGGTGCTCGGGATAACGGCGATTATTGCTCCGATAGCAATGCCCTCGGGTATTATAAAGCGTGAGCTTCCAATTTTGATGGTAATTAGCATAGCCTGTTATTTGCTTGCTTTTGATGGTTTAGGCCAGATTGATGGCGTGATGATGTTAATGACTCTGGTTGTTTTTATCGGCTGGTTAATTAAGTCATCCCGAGGGAACGAGCATACAGATGACTTTTCTGATGAGTTTGATAGCGATATGACTGCTAGGAAAGCTTGGATTGTCTTTTTTTTAGGACTTTTGGGCTTGTTAGTGAGTTCTAAATTATTGGTCTGGTCTGCCGTTAATATTGCACAGTATTTTGGTATCAGTGATTTAGTTATTGGTTTGAGTGTTGTTGCCGTTGGCACCAGTCTTCCTGAATTGGCAGCTTCGGTTATGAGTGTTATTAAAAAAGAAGGGGATTTGGCACTGGGCAATATTATTGGTTCTAATATTTATAATTTATTAGCGGTTTATTCTCTGCCCGGGTTGTTGGCGCCAAATCTGTTGGATCAGAATGTTTTGTACAGAGATTTTCCCGTGATGCTTTTTTTGACAGGTGTTTTATTTGTTTTTGGGTATAAGTTTTTTAAAAAAACAGGTTCTATCAGCCGGCTGGAAGGCGTCATGTTGATGTGTTTTTATGCTGGTTATCAATGGGTTATTTTTTAAAAGTGCATGAAGTGTTTGGTATATTGACAGTGTGATTGATGTAATGGATGAGCAAGCATTAAAAAAATCGGCCCTAGCGGTTATTAACAGTGAAATTCAGGCGGTCCAGTTATTACGCGATAGAATTGATGAAGATTTTATTCGTGCCTGTAAACTGATGAATCAGTGTGAAGGTCGTGTTATTGTCCTCGGTATGGGTAAGTCAGGGCATATTGGCGGTAAAATTGCGGCTACCTTAGCCAGTACAGGTACACCGGCTTTTTTTGTTCACGCCGGGGAAGCCAGTCACGGTGATTTGGGGATGGTGACTGGACATGATGTCGTTTTGGCGTTATCTAACTCTGGAGAAACCGCTGAAATTATAACGTTGTTACCCTTAATAAAGCGCCTCGGTGTTCCTTTAATTGCAATGACAGGCTGTCGGCATTCTATGTTGGCAGACTGCGCCTCGGTTGTTTTAAATGTTCAGGTTGAAAGAGAAGCTTGTCCTTTAGGTTTAGCACCCACATCGAGCACCACGATCGCCTTAGTGATGGGCGATGCATTGGCGATTGCTTTATTTAATGCCCGTGGCTTTACCGCAGAGGATTTTGCTTTTTCTCATCCGGGCGGGAGTCTAGGAAAGCGACTGTTACTGAGAGTCAGTGACATCATGCATAAAAATGAGGCTATTCCGATCGTCTCTATGACTGCACTTATGAGTGAAGTATTATTAGAAATAACCGAAAAGAAATTAGGCATGACCGTTGTTGTTAACGAGAACAAACAGGTTGTAGGTATTTTCACCGATGGTGATTTAAGACGCATGCTAGGCAAAAATGATAATATTCAGCAAATCTGTATTGCTAAGGTGATGAGCGAAAGTTGCACGATTATTTCACAGTCAATTCTTGCTGTTGAGGCGATGCGAATTATGGAAGAAAAGAAGATAAATGGTTTGATAGTCACGGATGAACAGCGGCATGTCATCGGAGCATTGAATATGCATGACCTCATACAGTCGGGAATTATATAAATCATTATGAAAAGTATTGACGAATTTAATAAGAAAGCACGGGCGTTAAAATTATTGATTCTTGATGTCGATGGGGTATTGACGGATGGGCGGTTGTTTTTTAATGATCAGGGTATTGAATATAAATGTTTTCATGCGCGAGACGGTCATGGTATTAAGTTATTGCAACAGATCGGCATTGACGTTGCGGTCATTTCAGGTCGTAAATCTAATGCGGTGGCACTTAGAATGGAGAGTCTGGGTGTGAAACATGTTTTTCAGGGACAAGAAAATAAAATACCTGCCCTTGAGAGCTTACTGAATACGGTTGGGGTGTCAGCGAATCAGGTTGCACATATGGGTGATGACTTACCTGATTTGCCTATTATGTCTCGGGTCGGGCTCTCAATTACAGTTAACGATGGTCATTCAGCAGTCAAGGAATTTGCGGATTGGTGTACCGATCTCAATGGGGGCGCGGGAGCTGTCCGTGAGATTAGTGATTTAATATTGACGGCATGTGGCCAGATGGATGCCGTTTTAAGTCATTATTGTTCCGAGTGATTAGGAATTTAGGCCTTTATTCTGTACTCCTTTTTATCACTTTAAGTAGTTGGTGGTTATTGGAGCAACAACAGAGTGAAGAGGGTGTACCCATCAAATTAGAAGGGCATTCAGCAGATTATTTTAGTGAAGGTTATAAAAAAGTTGAAATGGATGGGATGGGTAACCCTGTTAGTATATTAGAAGCCAAGACCCTGACACATTTTAAGGATGATCAAACGACCGAATTAGCACAATGTAAAATAACTTTTTTTAATTCAGATGGCTCATCGTGGATTATTCAGGCAGATGCTGCGGTTTTATGGGCCAATGGTAACGATCTGTTTTTGAATGGTGTGGTACATATTAACCGTGCACCTGTAGAAGGTGTTCGTCCGGTCCAAATTAATACCTCTGATCTCAGAGTTAAGTTAGATCAGAGTTATGCGGAAACTGATAATTGGGCTGAAATTATTACGCCTCCTGACCGGACCGAGGGAACAGGACTTCAAATGATTTATTCAAAACCCATTCAATTGGAATTGATGCATACGGTGAAAGGGCGTTATGAAATGCAGTAAGGCTATGAGAATGTCACTTTGGGTGGGTATTTTTATGATTGCTTTAAATAGCCTTTTTATTCCTGTTATTAGGGCAGAACAATCGAAAAGTAAGACACCGGTTTACATTGATTCTAATCGTGCTGTTTATTCGGAGGATAAATTAATCACCCGATTTATTGGTGCAGTAACGACTGTTCGTCAGGGGCTCGAAGTGAAGTCAGATGAATTGATAATTTACAGTAATGAGCTAGGTGAAGTTGAAAAGTTAGTTGCCACCGGTAACCCAACGTATATTAAGCAAATGACTCAAGATGGTCAGGGTGTTGAATATAGTAGCGAATCTTTACAAGCGGATTATTTCCCAAGAAAATCATTATGGGTGCTTACGCAAAGGGCGGTTGCTTGGAAATCCCGTGACAGATTGCGTATTAAGGGTGATAAGATTGAAATATATAATAAAGAGGGTCACCTCGAAGAAATGAAAGCCGAGGGGAAACCGGCAACAATTAGGAAAATGTTACCTGATAGTACACTGATTGACTATAACAGTGAGTCGTTAAAGGTCCACTATTTGCCAGCTCAATCGTTATTAACACTGACAGAAAATGCAGTTGCTTGGCAGCCTTCAGAACAATTACGGGTTAAGGGTGATCAGATAGACATTTTTTTTCAGGAAGATAGTCGTGTTAAGAAAATGACATCTTATGGAAGACCGACCCGAATAAAAAAGCTGTCTTTAGTCGATGGGCAGGAAGAATTCAGAAGTAAGTCTTTACAGGCTGATTATTTTCCCGGGCAATTATTTTTATTGTCAAAGAGTGCTGTGGTTTGGAAAAGTGATGGTACTTATGTGGGTGAAAAAATTGAATATGATTTGGAAACTAAAATAGCCAAAGCAGTGGGTGAGCCTAAATCTAAAAAGCGTGTTCGTGTGATTTTACAACCTCAAATAAAATGATTTAACTATGGCCAGATTAGCCGCTAAGAACCTTGTTAAAAGTTACCATAAACGCAATGTTGTGGATGATATTTCCATTCATGTTGATACCGGTGAGATTGTTGGGCTTTTAGGACCGAATGGAGCGGGTAAAACAACCAGTTTTTATATGGTTGTAGGGTTGGTGAAGTTGGGCTCCGGTAGGATCTTTTTAGATCAAATAGATATCACCCATCATCCCATGAATTTAAGAGCGAAAATGGGGATTGGCTATTTACCGCAGGAGGCGTCAGTGTTTCGTAAGCTCAGTGTGGCAGATAATTTAAGAGCGGTGTTACAACTGCGGCCAGAATTAACAGACGGACAGATTGAAGTCATGATTGATGAATTGCTTCATGAGTTAACTATTGAACATTTGTCTGATAATGTAGCAATGGGCTTGTCAGGGGGGGAGCGTCGCCGCGTAGAGATAGCGAGGGCTTTAGCAATGGAGCCGCAATTTATTTTATTAGATGAGCCTTTTGCAGGTGTTGATCCGCTGTCAGTTAAAGACATTAAAGGAATTATTGAGCACCTTTCTAAACGTGGGATTGGCGTTTTAATTACGGAGCATAATGTTCGAGAAACACTCGGCGTTTGTGATCGGGCCTATATTGTTAATGCAGGAAAGATTATCGCCGAAGGAAGCAGTCATGAAATTGTAGATAACGAAGAGGTGCGTAAAGTTTACTTGGGTGAGGACTTTACCTTATAAATTTTGTAAACTGCAATTATTTGTGGTTTGTACCCTTAAATCGATCAGTTATAGCGGGTTAGGTGTAGTAAACTGTCAGCAATGCTTTACTTTAAGTAATGGGTTAGATTAAAAAAGTTAGGGTAATAAATGTTTTTTTATAGGTTTGAAAATTGAGTTAAGGTAAAAAAAATTAATAGAATCAGGCTGAAATCAATGTGTTCTTAGTAAGGATCTTATGAAACAATCATTACAACTTCGTCTTGGACAAAAGTTAACAATGACGCCTCAATTGCAACAGGCGATTAAGTTGTTGCAATTATCCACTTTGGATATGCAGCAAGAAATTCAGCAGGCTTTAGATTCTAACTATATGCTGGAGGTTGAAAATGAGGATGAAGCGGATGATTTTCAAAAACCGGTAGAAAATAGTGATTCTCTTAGTCAGGAAAATGAGGGTGACTTAATTACAAGTCATGGCTCTGAGGTCGTACTTCCTGATGACTTGCCGATCGATACAACGTGGGCAGATATCTATGATAACGCTCAAACTATGCCTGTTAATGGTACTGCAGATAGGCCTGATTATCAGGCTCAATACAGTGAGGCTGAGTCGTTACAAGATTATTTGTTTTGGCAATTGGAATTTGTCTCATTCTCAGAGCGCGAACAAATTATAGCAAGTTCCTTAATTGATAATATTAGTGATGATGGTTATCTTATTGACTCTCTGGATGTCATTTGGCAGAGTCTTATTCCACAGTTAGAGGAGTTGTTTTTTTCTGAAGTTGAAGCGGTTTTGCATCGAGTCCAGAATTTTGACCCGCCCGGTGTCGCGGCAATTGATTTATCTGATTGCTTAAGACTGCAATTACAACACAAGGCGTTACCTGAGGAGATAAAGGAAATCACCTTGAGATTGGTAACCGATCATCTTGAATTACTTGCTAGCAATAACCGCCAAAAATTAATGCGAAAATTAGCGGTCACTATAGAGCAATTGAAAGATATTATTGCCATTGTTCGTTCATTAGATCCAAAACCTGGTGCTATCTTAAATACGGTTCTGAGTGATTATGTTGTGCCTGATGTTTATGTGGTGCGCTTAGGAAAGGGGAAATGGCAAGTAGAACTTAATCCTGATGTAGCGCCAAAAATACGGGTCAATGCCTTGTATTCAGGTATGGTTAAAAGAGCCGACGAAAGCACAGACAATATTTCGATGAGAAATCAATTGCAGGAGGCTCGGTGGTTTATAAAAAGTTTGCGCAGTCGTAATGATACTATTTTGCGTGTTGCTAAAAGTATCGTGGAAAAACAGGTCGGTTTCTTAGAAAATGGACCTATAGCGATGAAACCTATGATTTTAAAAGATATTGCTGAGGAACTAGACCTCCATGAATCGACTATATCAAGGGTGACAACGCAAAAATATATGCACACAGTGAGTGGTGTTTTTGAATTTAAGTATTTTTTCTCAAGTCATGTTTCAACTGCTGGAGGAGGGGAGTGTTCTGCAATTGCAATTCGGTCTTTTATTAAGGAGTTAATTGATGAGGAGAGTCCTGAGAAACCACTAAGTGATAGTAAGATTGCTGCTTTTTTGAATGAAAAAGGTATTAACGTTGCAAGACGAACTATTGCTAAATATCGGGAAGGCATGTCTATCCCATCATCGAATCAAAGGAAAAGACTTTCGTAAAAGTGATTTAAGTTGTTACTGAAAACAGGAGTGTATTTATGATGATAAGTGTAACTGGCCACCATATTGATGTAACTGAATCTTTAAAAGGTTATGTTAATGCTAAATTTAAGAAAATAGAGCGGCATATCGATAATGTCACAGATGTGCATGTGATTTTATCAGTAGAAAAATTGATTCAGAAAGCAGAGGCGACTGTTCAAATCCGTGGTGCTAAGATTTTTGCAGAAGATCATCAAGAAGATATGTATCCAGCTATCGATGCCTTAGTTGATAAATTAGATCGACAACTTTTGAAAAATAAAGAGAAAGTTAGTGATCATCGCCTTTAGTTAAATGTGATTTTTCTGGGTTTTGCAAAATAGTGAACAGTTTCGGTTTGCTCCGTTCTTAAGTTATTTTGCAGAATCCAAAATGAAAGATCTTTTATTATGAGACTCGTTATTGTCAGTGGCCACTCTGGAGCAGGTAAGAATGTTGCCTTAGGTGCTTTGGAAGATTGTGGCTTTAACTGTATTGATAATTTACCGATACTGTTATTCGAACAATTCATTAGTCATGTTATGTTAGTAGAACGAAACGTTTATGAAAAAACGGCTATTGGTATTGATGCAAGAAACCAAAGTGAAGCGCTAAGAGACTTTAAAGAGGTCTTGACCTTAATCAGAACAAAAGGTGTGGATGTTGAGGTTATATACATTCAGGCAGATAAGTCAGCGCTGTTAAAACGTTACAGTGAAACCCGTCGGCGTCATCCTTTATCTGATTTTAATTTGCCCTTGGCTGAGGCGATTAATATTGAAAAAGATGTTCTAAAATCAATTGCTAAATATGCCGATTTAGTGATCGATACCAGTCAAACTAATTATCACCAGTTACGGAGTCAGATCAAATCATATGTGGGTATGCATGACAATACCCGATTGTCGTTGATTCTTCAGTCCTTTGGGTATAAGCATGGTACGCCACTCGATGCCGATTTTATTTTTGATGCCCGAAGTTTGCCTAATCCCTATTGGGTGCCGGAATTAAGAGGCTTCACGGGGAAAGATGCCGCAGTCGTTGACTTTTTTAATAATGAAGAAGATGTGCAACTGTTTTATAAAGACATTACCGGTTTTCTTGATCGTTGGCTTCCTAAGTTTATAGCTGATAATCGCTTATATTTGACAGTAGCGATTGGTTGTACCGGAGGGCAACATCGATCGGTGTTTTTAATTGATAAACTGGCACAGTATTTTAAGTCATCAGCAATGAATGTGATTCACCGGCACCGCGAGTTGTTGTAATATCTAACGTTTGAGTTGGGTTTTCTTTTTGAAAATGAGGGAACTTATGCTTTTAAGTCCTTATGAGTTATTTGAGTTTTATGACTGTTAAATAACGTAGCTAATAACGCCGGTAAATTTATGCAGCCCAATAAAGAACAACAATTACAGTTTGTAACCGATCGTCTTGAAAGCGGTACCTTACAATCGGTGCAGCGGTTGGTGAGTGTTTTACACCCGGCCGAAATAGCGCATTTACTGGAGTCATTAAGGCCTAGAGACCGTGAGATTATTTGGGAGTTAGTGCCGGTTGAATTTGTTGGTGAGGTATTGGTTGAATTAAATGATGAGGTTAGAGTTGGGCTCATTGAAGCCACAGATGATAATGCACTGATCTACGCGGCCGATACATTAGAGTCTGATGATTTAGTTGATTTTCTAAAAGATGTGCCGGAAGTTATATTAAATACTGTTTTAGAGTCCATGGGGCAACAGGACCGGGCGCGTGTTGAAAGTGTTTTAAATTACGACGATGATTGTGCTGGCGGCTTAATGAGTCTTGACACATTATCGATTCGCTCAGACGTAAATTTAAATGTTGTTATTCGTTACTTGCGTTTGAAAGGAGAGATTCCTAAGTCGACTGATAAGATTATTGTTGTTGATCGCGACGATAACTTTAAGGGGGTTTTACCGTTAACGGCATTATTAACCTATGACGGTGGGGAACGTGTTGAGAACCTCATGATTAAAGAAAATGTGGATGTTATTCAGGTACAAATGCCAATTGAAGACATTGCTTTATTGTTTGAAGAACATAATCTTGTCTCGGCGCCTGTTTTATCGGAATCAGGGAAATTATTAGGTCGAATAACCATTGATGATGTTGTTGATGTTATTCGTGACGAGAGTGACCATTCGTTTATGAGTATGGTTGGGCTTGATGAAGAACAGGATATGTTTGCGCCAGTATTGTTAAGTGCTAAAAGAAGAGCGCTCTGGTTGGGTGTGAATTTGTGTACTGCTCTGTTGGCCTCCTGGGTGATTGGTGTTTTTGAGGCGACGGTTGATAAGATCGTTGTTTTGGCTATTTTAATGCCGATTGTTGCGAGTATGGGCGGGATTGCCGGCAGTCAGACATTGACCTTGTTTATTCGTGGTTTGGCACTTCGTCAAATTGGTCGTGCTAATGTTAATAGTCTGGTAATCAAAGAGTTAGCGATTGGACTGATCAATGGTGTGGTTTGGGCTTTTTTTGTTGGTTGTATCGTTTCGCTTTGGTTCGATAATATTAATATTGGTATTTTAATTGCTGTAGCGTTAATGATTAATCTAGTTTTTGCAGCCTTAGCAGGAGCGTCAATACCCATGGTGTTACAGCGATTAAATATTGATCCGGCCTTGGCGGGCGGGGTGATTTTGACAACCGTAACAGATGTTCTTGGCTTTTTTGTTTTTCTTGGGCTCGCTACTATTTATTTGTTGTAAAACAGGCCTAAAAGATAGCTCATTTTAAGCCTGTTGATAGCAACAGGGAGAGTTAGTCTGCGTCACTGGGGATATCTATTTTGAGTTCAAAAATATCTTGATGTTCATCTTGTTCAAAATTAATGGTAATGGCATTGAGGTCAACCTCAACATATTTAGCGACTACGGTTAAAAGTTCTTTTTGTAGTTCGGGGAGGTATGAGGGTTGATTTTCAGCGGCATGTTCATGCGCTACTAAAATTTGTAATCGCTCTTTCGCAAGAGATGCCGAACTTGGTTTTTTAGTTCTAAAATAATCTAACAAGCTCATTATTTACCTCCAAAAATTCTGCCAAAGAGACCTTTCTTGTTAGGTGCAATGAAACGATGTGGCACATCATTGCCTAAATAGCGCTCAACAATATCAGAGTAAGCTTGTCCTGCTTTACTTTTCTCATTAAGAATTATCGGTATGCCTGCATTGGAAGCATTCAATACTGCTTTAGATTCAGGAATCACACCGATCAGATGGAGTGATAAAATGTCCTGGACGTCATCAATACTTAACATCTCACCCAGTTCGACACGACTCGGTGAATAACGTGTCAATAACAGGTATTCTTTGATTGGTTCGAGACCTTCTTCGGCACGTCTTGATTTACTTGAAAGTATTCCCAGCATACGGTCAGAGTCACGGACAGATGAAACCTCAGGGTTAGTAACAACAAAAGCATCATCCGCATAATACATGGCGAGTGTGGCGCCTCTTTCTATTCCAGCCGGTGAGTCACAGATAATATATTTAAAAGTTTTTGATAACTCATCCAGCACCTTCCCAACGCCTTCTTGAGTGAGCGCTTCTTTATCACGTGTTTGAGATGCGGGTAAGATATACAGCTGATTACATCTTTTATCTTTAATTAATGATTGGTTAAGTGTTGACTCACCGCTAATGACATTAATAAAATCATAAACGACCCTGCGCTCACACCCCATGATTAAGTCAAGATTACGTAGACCTACATCAAAATCAATGACAACAGTCTTATGACCTTTTTGAGCTAAACCCATGGCGAGTGCAGCGCTGGTTGTAGTTTTTCCAACACCACCCTTTCCTGATGTTACGACAATAATTCTAGCCAATTTGATGTTCTCCTGATAAGTCTGTCTTTAGAAATCTTGAATAATTAATTTTTCATTATTCAGAAAAATTTGTATAGGTTTTTTGTGGCTTGCGGCATCAAGATTTTCGCTAACTTGATAAATGCCGGCAATAGAAATGAGTTCTGCTTCAAGGTTTAAGCAAAAAATTCGGGATTCTTTATCGCCTAAGACACCGGCTAAGGCACGTCCTTTTAGGGATCCATAGATATGGATGTTACCTTCAGAAATTATTTCAGCTCCCGGGCTGACGCTGGATAAAATGATTAAGTCAGTTTTGCTGTATATACGTTGGCCAGAGCGAACTTGTGAACTTATGATCTTGCTGGTTTCTAAGTCAGGCTCGTCAGGGGTGGGTGGTGATGCCAACTTTGATGGTTCTGTTTTTGTTGAATTCCCTTGATGAGGTGTCGTGAGGACGGCCAGATTTAATAATCTGGCTTGCTCATTTTGGGCTGTAGTACCACCTCTCAGTCCAATAGGCTGGAAATTCAGTGTGCGAACTAAGACGATGAGATCGTTTGCATTGAGCGTGATATTTTTTTCAGTTAGTGTCTGAAGGTCAATGATAATAGCGGATTGACTAAAAAAATCAGGTGCCTGTTTAATTTTTATTTCGAGCTCAATTTTAATGGCATCTAAATCATTCCCGACCAAATGTAAGCTAGGAACGGTAAAAGATCCACTTTTAAATTCGAGAACCGGTTTATGTGAGATTTTTGGGTCGCTGGTTAAAGACATTAGCTCGATGTATGTAAGTATGCGATATCCACTGAGTATTTATTTAGGGTCAACGGGGTTATGTTGGTGAAGAATAGCATTCTTTTTGTTGGCAGGGGAACAGTTTTATATGCGCTACGAGCCATTAAGTATCATTGCATAAGTTTTTTAATCAGTAATAGAATTGCTTTATCTATAAGTCAGGAGTCAGTTTTGCTATAATTATTGGCAATAACCAAACTTGTGGAATTTAATGAGAGCTAGTTGAAAAACATGACTAGTTCTCTTATGCCCCAGAACACCCAAGGCTAGGGGTGCCTGATTTAAGGCTGAGATTACCCTTTGAACCTGATTCCGGTTAATACCGGCGTAGGAAAGCCCCATACTCTTGCGCCTTGTTTAAAATTATTGGAGATTAGCATGAGCGCTATTCGTGAAGACATTTCATCGGCTACTATTTCTAGTGTCAGAATTGATCCATACCCTGCTTCTGAGAAGATTTATCTGGAAGGAAGCCGCGAAGATATTCGCGTACCGATGCGGAAAATAACCTTGTCAGATACCCCGGTATCGATGGGCGTAGAAAAGAACCCCTCTATTTATGTTTATGATACTTCTGGGGTTTATACCGACCCGGCAGTTGAAATAAATTTACTGAAAGGTCTGTCATCAGTTCGTGGCAACTGGATTGAAGACCGGAATGATACGGAACAATTACAACAATTAAGTTCTCGTTATGGACAGGAGCGCTTATCAAATTCCGCACTTGACTCTTTACGGTTCCAATATACGCATAACCCAAGAAAAGCAAAGTCTGGCGCTAATGTCTCCCAGATGCATTATGCGAAGCAGGGTGTTATTACACCAGAAATGGAATATATTGCGATTAGAGAAAATCAGAAAATTGCAGAAAATCACGAGTTTTATCGTAACCAGCATCCAGGGGAATCTTTTGGTGCAGCGATTCCAACCATTATCACGCCAGAGTTTGTTAGAGATGAAGTCGCCAGAGGCCGGGCGATTATTCCGTGTAATATTAATCATCCGGAATTAGAGCCGATGATTATTGGTCGTAATTTTTTGGTCAAAATTAATGGTAATTTAGGAAATTCAGCGGTGACCTCTTCCATTGAAGAGGAGGTTGAAAAGATGTTGTGGGGTATTCGTTGGGGCGCCGATACGATTATGGATCTCTCTACGGGTAAGAATATTCATGAAACGCGGGAGTGGATTATACGTAATTCCCCTGTACCTATTGGTACCGTGCCTATTTATCAGGCGCTTGAAAAAGTAGACGGTAAAGCTGAAGAACTAACGTGGGAAATTTTTAAAGATACATTAATAGAGCAAGCAGAACAAGGCGTTGACTATTTCACTATTCATGCGGGTGTTCGATTGCAACATGTGCCATTAACGGCACGGCGTGTAACGGGTATTGTTTCACGCGGTGGCTCCATAATGGCTAAGTGGTGTTTAGCACACCATACGGAAAGTTTTCTTTATACGCATTTTGAAGATATTTGTGACATCATGAAGGCTTATGATGTTTCCTTTTCTTTAGGGGATGGCTTGCGCCCCGGTTCTATCGCAGATGCCAATGATGCTGCTCAGTTTGGTGAGCTCGAAACCTTGGGAGAATTAACTAAAATTGCTTGGAAACACGATGTCCAAACTATGATCGAAGGGCCAGGGCATGTGCCGCTGCATATGGTTAAGGTCAATATGGAAAAGCAGTTAGAAGCGTGTGACGAGGCGCCATTTTATACCTTAGGGCCATTAACAACAGATATTGCACCGGGTTACGATCATATTACTTCAGCGATTGGAGCGGCTAATATTGGTTGGTATGGTTGTGCTATGTTGTGTTACGTGACTCAAAAAGAACATTTAGGCCTGCCGAATAAGGAAGACGTTAGAGAAGGTATTGTGACCTATAAAATTGCGGCACATGCAGCTGATTTGGCGAAAGGACACCCCGGTGCGCAGGCGCGGGATAATGCTTTATCTAAGGCGCGTTTTGAGTTCCGTTGGGAAGACCAATTTAATCTAGGTCTTGATCCTGAGAAAGCACGGGAATTTCATGATCAAACATTGCCTAAAGATTCAGCAAAAGTTGCACATTTCTGTTCGATGTGTGGGCCTCATTTTTGTTCTATGAAAATTAGTCAAGATGTTAGAGATTATGCGGCAGAGAAAGGTATAGAGGTGGGCGAAGCTTTAGAGACAGGTATGGGTGAGAAATCTAAAGAGTTTTTAGATGATGGTGCCGATATTTATCATAAAGTTTAGAGCTTGACTCTGAATTTGTATTTTAAGGTTGAATTTCAGGAGAAGTAAAGATGCGTAAGATCCAGTTAGTAAGC
>MPSY01000236.1 GCA_001901525.1 Methylococcales bacterium OPU3_GD_OMZ
GTCGTTATTTTTACGAAGATTTTGAATCTTATGATGAGAAAGCGGCGAAAAAGAACTTTAAAGGTGAGGCGGCTAGGGTCTTGCAACAGTTGTTGGTTCAATTCACAGCGATGGAAGAATGGGACGGTGAAGCCTTGCATCAGATAGTGCTTGAGACAGCACAAGCGATGGACTTGAAACTTGGGAAGGTGGCGCAACCGTTACGGGTAGCCATTTCCGGACAGGCGGCAACGCCGGCGATTGATGTGACCTTGTCGCTGTTGGGGCGCTCTAAAACACTGGCAAGAATACAGCGAGCCATTGATTTTATTGCGACGTGAAAGTAAAAAAACGTGGTATTTACTGCTTTTTATGGTTGAGTATTAGATAATAGCAATCATATTTCAAAATTTAAGGATTTTACGACTGATGCAGAAACAGCATAGCTTTACCCGAGAAGAGTTATTAATGTCTGGGCGAGGTGAATTATATGGCCCGACGAATGCGCAATTACCCCTGCCTAATATGTTAATGATGGATCGTATTACCCATATTTCAGATGAAGGTGGAAAGTTTGATAAGGGCAGTATTGTGGCTGAATTAGACATTACACCTGAGTTATGGTTTTTTGATTGTCATTTCCAAGGTGATCCGGTGATGCCAGGGTGTCTGGGATTAGATGCCATGTGGCAATTGGTTGGCTTTTATTTATGTTGGATGGGTGGTCCGGGCAAGGGGCGTGCACTGGGTGTCGGTGATGTTAAATTTCGCGGTCAGGTCTTGCCGGGTGCCAAGAAGGTGATCTACCGTTTGGATTTAAAACGTGTGATTCTACGTAAGCTAGTGATGGGTATAGCCGATGCCACGATGGAAGTGGACGGTAAAGTTATTTATGAAGCAACAGATCTCCGTGTGGGGTTGTTTACCTCAACCGAAGATTTTTGAGGAGGAATAACATGAAGCGAGTAGTGGTTACAGGGTTAGGAATAGTCTCTCCGATCGGGAATAACCAGACAGAGGTTGTTGACTCTTTAAAGGTCGGTCGTTCGGGTATTGTGTTCTCTGAGGAATACCAAGAATTAGGTTTTAGAAGTCATGTTC
>MPSY01000119.1 GCA_001901525.1 Methylococcales bacterium OPU3_GD_OMZ
GCCCCGGAGCCATGGCGTTTAATCTGTTCGGCGATACGATTAAGGTTGGGGTTTTACATTCACTATCGGGCACCATGGCGATCAGTGAGACCACGTTAAAAGATACCATGTTGATGTTGATTGAAGAACAAAATGCCAAAGGCGGTTTATTAGGTAAAAAATTGGAAGCTGTGGTCGTGGATCCAGCGTCAAATTGGCCGCTGTTTGCTGAAAAGGCACGGGGATTATTAACACAGGACAAGGTTGATGTGATGTTTGGTTGCTGGACCTCGGTTTCACGTAAATCAGTGTTACCGGTCATCGAAGAATTAAACGGCTTGTTGTTTTACCCGGTGCAGTACGAGGGTGAAGAGTCTTCTAAAAATGTGTTCTACACCGGTGCCGCGCCGAACCAACAAGCGATTCCGGCGGTGGATTATTTGATGAACGATATTGGTGTTAAACGTTGGGTCTTGGCAGGGACGGATTATGTCTATCCACGGACCACCAATAAAATCTTAGAAGCCTATTTAAAACTTAAAGGCGTCGCTGATGAAGACATCATGATTAATTACACGCCATTTGGCCATTCAGATTGGCAAAGTATTGTTGCTGATGTGAAAAAGTTTGGTTCGGCGGGTAAGAAAACAGCGGTGGTTTCAACCATTAACGGTGATGCGAATGTGCCTTTTTATAAGGAATTAGGTAATCAGGGGGTTTCTGCTGACGATATTCCTGTCGTTGCTTTTTCTGTGGGTGAAGAGGAGTTATCAGGCTTAGATATTAAACCGTTGGTGGGTCATTTAGCGGCCTGGAATTATTTCATGAGTGTGGATGCGCCTGAAAATGCTGCGTTTATTAAAAAATGGCATGCCTTTATTAAAGATACCAAACGGGTCACGAATGATCCGATGGAAGCGCATTATATTGGTTTTAATATGTGGGTGAATGCCGTTGAAAAAGCCGGAACCACTGATGTTGATGCGGTCGAGCAAGCGATGCTGGGCAGTAAATTTCCTAATTTAACCGGCGGTATGGCGGTCATGAACAGTAACCACCATTTATCGAAACCGGTTTTGATCGGTGAAATACAAGAAGACGGTCAATTAGAAACCGTTTGGGAAACCGATGGCTTGGTTTGGGGTGATGCCTGGACAGATTATCTACCGGGTAGTAAAGATATTGTCGCTAACTGGCGGCCTAACATGCGTTGCGGTAATTACAATACTAAAACTCATAAATGTTCAGGACAAAATTTCTAAAGTCAGTGTGAGTTCACATGGGCATCGTTCTGATGCCCATGTTTTTTTAATCCGTAAAAGATGTTATAGCCAGTTGAATATGCCGTGGTAATCAGGTAGAAATAACAACTGGCTATAAGATTTTGCCGTTAGAAAATGGAGCGTTATGATAATAAGAGCCATAGTAATCTCGATGATGTTGGGGATCTGTCCAATCGTATGGGCAGATAATCATGATTTGAGTACTACTGCGGTGAGTGGCCCTAAAGATAAAACCGGGGTGTTTAAGGACTTGGTCAGTCAATTATCAGTTAAATCGTTAAGCAAAAAGAAAACCACGGTTGAGGCTATTGTCAAACTGGAAAATGACCGGGTTCGGCCGTTGTTGGAGGCCTTACTTAAAGCGCGGTTGTTTTATGGCAAAGCTTCGCCGCATCCCGTTTATATCGTCGAGGTGGTTGACCAAGGGTACCGACTCACCGATGCGGTGAGCGGTCAGTTGTTGGGTATTGTTGCCAAGAGGAGCATTAAAAAAGTTCGAATTAATAACCGTTTACGGCAACTGATACGCGGTGCACTGGCACAAAGAGATTTAAGGGCTGCTGATACTTCTGTGCGGCTTCAAGCGGTTAAGACGATGAGTAAGCATATGACCCCGGCGGTGGTGGCCTTATTTCGGGAGGTTTCGAAAAATGAGGCCGATGAAGACATTCAATGGTTGATGTTAGCGGCCGTGGCAAATGCTGATTTGACCGCAACGGATGGGGCGGTGCGACTCGCTGCTATTGAGGTTTTAGCCAAAACCATGCAGGTAGAATATGTCAGCGCACTCAATGAACTTTTAGTGGTCGATGCAGAAGGGACTTATGTAGAGTCAGACCGCCAAGTTATAAAAGCGGCTAAACAGGCGATTAAAGAAATCGAATCCAGAATTAGTTGGTATGAAAATATTCAGACCTTATTTTTTGGCTTGAGTTTGGGGTCGGTTTTGGTCTTGGCAGCCATTGGCTTAGCGATTACTTTTGGGGTGATGGGCGTTATTAATATGGCCCACGGTGAGTTAATTATGCTCGGGGCTTATACCACTTATGTGGTGCAACTATTAATGCCGGAACAATTAGAGTTATCGCTTTTTGTCGCTATTCCGGCAGCTTTTTTAGTTTCAGGGCTGTGCGGTATTTTAATTGAACGCGGCGTGATTCGGCACTTAACCGGCCGGCCTTTAGAAACCTTGCTGGCAACATTCGGTATTAGTTTAGTGTTGCAACAGTTAGTGCGTTCGGTCTTCTCGCCTTTAAACCGGTCGGTTTCAACACCGCAGTGGATGAGCGGTTCTATCGATTTTAATCCGGTGTTAAGTTTGACCCTGAACCGGCTTTATATTCTGGCCTTTACCTTGCTGGTTTTTTCTGTGTTGTTAATGATTCTGAAGCGGACGCGCTTGGGCCTTGAGGTGCGGGCGGTGTCACAAAATCGTGCCATGGCTAAAGCGATGGGGGTCAAAACCGAGCGGGTTGATGCGTTAACCTTTGGGCTAGGTTCAGGGGTTGCAGGGCTTGCCGGCGTTGCCTTGAGTCAGTTGACCAATGTCGGGCCTAATTTGGGGCAGTCTTATATAGTTGACTCGTTCATGGTGGTGGTTTTTGGCGGCGCTGGAAATTTACTGGGGACGTTAATCAGTGGTTTTTCATTAGGCGTGGCGACTAAATTTATTGAGCCTTATGCCGGTGCCGTGTTGGCAAAGATTTTGGTGTTGGTCTTTATCATTATTTTTATTCAAAAAAGACCCCGGGGTTTATTCCCGCAAAAAGGTCGGGCGGCTGAGGGCTAATCATGGGCTTATCAAAATTATTACAAGGCGATACCGGCGGGCAATGGCTCTTAGGGGTTCTTGTGGTCTTGGCCGTGGGGGTGCCTATTTGTAATCTATGGCTCCCTGAAACGTCATTTTTCCATGTCAGTACCTATACCGTGACCTTATTAGGAAAATATCTGGCCTTTGCACTGTTAGCCTTGGCGGTCGACTTGGTTTGGGGCTATTGCGGTATTTTAACACTGGGACATGGGGCTTTTTTTGCTTTGGGCGGTTACGCCATGGGCATGTATTTAATGCGCCAAATCGGCGATAGAGGTGTTTACGGTAATCCACTATTGCCGGACTTTATGGTGTTTCTGAATTGGTCGGAGTTACCGTGGTATTGGCATGGCTTTGATCAATTCTGGTTTGCCATGATTATGGTGATGGTGGTGCCGGGGCTGTTAGCTTTTGTTTTTGGTTGGTTAGCGTTTCGCTCACGGGTTACCGGCGTTTATTTGTCAATTATTACGCAAGCCATGACGTATGCATTGTATTTAGCATTTTTTCGAAATGAAATGGGATTTGGCGGTAATAACGGCTTGACTGATTTTAAAGATATTCTGGGTTTTAGTTTGCAGTCAGATTTGACTCGGATTATTCTTTTTATGTTTTCGATTGCCGCGTTAATCAGTGGTTATTTGGTTTGTCGTTTTATTGTCAGTTCTAAACTGGGCCGCGTGATTGTCGCATTGCGGGATGCTGAAAACAGAACCCGCTTTATTGGCTATCGGGTCGAATTGTTTAAGTTATGGGTGTTTGTGTTTTCAGCGATTTTAGCCGGAATTGCCGGAGCCTTATATGTGCCCCAAGTAGGTATTATTAACCCCGGTGAATTTGCCCCCTTAAATTCAATTGAATTAGTGATTTGGGTGGCTGTGGGTGGTCGTTTTTCCTTGTATGGCGCTATTTTAGGTGCCGTTTTAGTCAATTTTGGTAAGACCTTTTTTACCGCGGCATTACCGGAAGTCTGGCTGTTTGCCTTAGGGGGGTTATTTGTTCTGGTGACCTTATTTTTGCCTTACGGAATTGTCGGTCTGTTACGGCGTAAGAAAGCGGTGTCCTCATGAGTTTTCTGGAGAAAACACGCGCCTTTGCCCGTCGGGATAAAGTTTATGATTTTTTGATTCCAGAACCGGTTTTTGATGACAACTTGGATACCCGCCATGGACCTATTTTATATTTGGAAGATATCAGTGTTAGCTTTGATGGTTTTAAGGCGCTTAATAATTTAAATCTTTATATTAATGACGGTGAAATGCGTTGTATTATCGGCGCTAATGGCGCGGGTAAAACAACCATGATGGATGTCATTACCGGTAAAACACGGCCCGATACCGGATCAGTTTTTTTTGGTCAACGCATTGATTTATTGAAAATGGATGAACCGGCAATCGCACGGGCGGGTATTGGTCGTAAATTTCAGAAACCCACGGTCTTTGAAACGTTATCTGTTTACGCTAATCTGGAACTGGCGTTAAGAACGGATAAACGCGTTTGGCCAACGTTGTTTGCACAACTTTCGGGGCCACAAAAAGAGGCTATCGAT
>MPSY01000237.1 GCA_001901525.1 Methylococcales bacterium OPU3_GD_OMZ
CAGCAACCCAGACCCAATTACTGATCGGCCTAAACACGGCGGTCATGATCGCCACGTTGCATTCACAGTGAGTAATATTGATCTCATCGTAGAAAAACTTGATGAAAATAATGTTGGCTATAGCGTAAGCCGTTCAGGACGGCGTGCACTATTCTTCCGTGACCTTGATGCTAATGCGATTGAAGTTTTTGAACAACCCTAAAATTAAATAATACCGAAAGTTGTGGCCATTCTAGCCACAACTTTCTCTTAAACAACAATTACCTTAAGGCCGATAATGCAATTGCTGCACTCGCTCTAGAATCGCTTCGGCATGACCTTCATGATTCACCCCATAGTAAGCTTCAACCAGTTCACCGGCTTTATTAATAATAAAGGTTGACCGAAGGATTGCCATTGACGTCACACCCGCTCTTACTTTTTCTCGCCAGACATCATAATCCGCACACAACTTACCACTAACATCAGACAATAAGGCAATATTTAACTTAAATTTATTAATAAAATCCTGATGGCTTTCGCAGCTATCTTTACTGGCTCCTAATACAACCGCATCAAAACCAGAGAATTCATCTGCCAAACGAGTAAAATCATTCGCCTCAATCGTACATCCCGGCGTATCATCTTTAGGATAAAAATATAACACCACATTACGTTTACCTTGATAATCATCAAGACTAATACTTTTACCGGCTTCATTCTCGACAGAAAATGCCGGTGCTTTTTGACCCTTTACTAACATACCCCCCCTTTTTTGTTTTTTAAACCAACCTTTTGCAACGGTTATAGCCTCAAACCGTCACACTTCTTTTCCTTGACTCAAAACATGCCGCACCCAAATAGCACCCTATTAATCACCTCCGAAAACTTTTTATAAGCGCCTTAATTCTTCCACAACACCGTCAGCGCCGATATAAACAACAGAAGCTAAATCACGAAAAATACCATGCTCAATAACCCCAGGCATCGCATTTAAAGTCGTGTCTATTTGTTCAGCCGTTAACAAAGATCCAAAATCAACATCTAAAAGCAAGTTACCATAACTGGTCACAGCAAGCCCACTGTTATTGGT
>MPSY01000120.1 GCA_001901525.1 Methylococcales bacterium OPU3_GD_OMZ
TAAATTTCTCGATAGCGGTCTGAATACCGTTGACATCGAGTTGGCAAATTTCTAAGAGCTCTTCTCGCGAGCCCTGATCAGTATAGCTGTCAGGCAATCCTAAGTTCAAGGTTGGCCGCAGTAATTTAATGGCTTGCAAATATTCATTAATGGCACTGCCTGCTCCCCCCGCAATGGCGTTTTCCTCAACAGTAATAATCACTGTATGGTTTTCAGCCATTCTTTTGACCAGAGCTTCATCTAAGGGTTTAACAAAGCGCATGTTAATCACAGTCGCATCGAAGTGCTCACCCACGGTCGTCGCTGGCGTCACCATGCTGCCAAAGGCAAAGATCACAATGTCCTTACCCTGGCGCTTCACTTCCGCCTTACCTAGAGGCAGGGCTTCCATTTGCTGCTGAATAGCCACACCCGGGCCTCGACCGCGCGGATAACGTACCGAAGCCGGTCCGTTATGGATAAAGCCAGTATAGAGCATCTGGCGACACTCATTTTCATCGGCCGGTGCCATCACCAGCATATTAGGAATACAGCGCATATAACTGAAATCAAAACTACCCGAATGGGTCGGGCCATCAGGACCCACTAAACCAGCACGGTCTATAGCAAAGAGGACCGGTAGGTTTTGGATTGCCACATCATGAATCAATTGGTCATAAGCGCGTTGTAAGAAGGTCGAATAAATAGCAACCACCGGTTTAGCGCCCTGACAAGCATGGCCGGCCGCCAGTGTCACCGCATGCTGTTCGGCAATAGCCACGTCGAAATAACGTTCCGGAAAACGCTCTGAGAACGCGACTAAGCCAGAACCTTCACGCATGGCGGGGGTGATACCCATCAACAGCGGGTCTTGTTCCGCCATATCGCATAACCACTGGCCAAAAACCTGGGTGTAATTCGGCGTGGGCGATGGGGGCGCTTTCGGTAAATGGTCTTTGCTGGGGTCAAAGGCCGGAACACCATGATAAGCCAAGGGATCTTTTTCAGCCGGGGCAAAGCCTTTGCCTTTTTTGGTGACAATATGAAGAAACTGCGGGCCCGAGTTGTTTCTCAGGTTTTGCAGCGTAGAGACTAACATGTCCATATCGTGACCATCGATCGGGCCGATATAATTAAACCCTAATTCTTCAAATAAGGTACCCGGCACGACCATGCCTTTAATATGTTCTTCGGTTCGCCGTGCTAATTCCCAGACACTAGGCATCCGGCTCAGGGCTTTTTTACTTTCTTCCCGCATTGAGGAATAAAGGCGCGAAGAAAGAATCTTGGCAAGATAGTTATTGAGCGCGCCGACATTGGGCGAGATGGACATGTCATTGTCATTGAGGATAACCAATAGGTCGGTGTTGACGAAGCCGGCATGGTTCATGGCCTCAAAGGCCATACCCCCGGTAATACTGCCATCACCAATAATGGCGACCATCTTGTTGTCTTTGTTTTGTAGTTCAGCGGCTTGGGCCATGCCGAGTGCAGCACTGATAGAAGTACTGGAATGGCCGACGCCAAAAGCATCGTAAATGCTTTCACTGCGTTTAGGGAAAGGGGAGACCCCGTCTTTTTGGCGAATAGTTTTTAAGGTGTCTTTCCGTCCGGTAAGTATTTTATGCGGATAGGCCTGATGGCCGACATCCCAGACTAATTGGTCGTCGGGGGTGTTGTAAATGTAGTGGAGCGCAACGGTTAACTCAACGGTGCCTAAGCCGGCGGCAAAGTGACCCCCTGAAATACTCACCGTGTAAGTTAAGAACTCACGTAATTCCTTGGCTAAAGGCTTAAGTTGATCTTCAGTGAGAGCACGTAAGTCGGCCGGTGTCTCTATCTGACTCAGTAAGGGGTAGGCGCCTTGAGAATTCATGGTTATTTTTAAAGGTTAGGGGTTCGTAGGTTCGCAGTGTGATCGGGTTATTTGACGACCACTGTTAGTGGGTGCGCTCAATGATATATAAAGAGAGGGCACGCAGTAAATCCGCTTCAGAACCAAAAATAGCTAAACTTTCTAAGGCTTGCTCGTGTAGTTCTTGGGCCTTGTGTTTGGCACCATTGAGGCCGAGTAACGCGGGATAAGTCGGTTTATCATTTGACTGGTCTTTGCCTTGGGTTTTACCGAGCGTCTCGGTGTCACTTTCTTCGTCAAGAATATCGTCTTTGACTTGGAAGGATAGCCCTATACATTTAGCATAATGATCTAGATTTTTGATGTGGGTCGCGTCAATATCAGGTTGCGCTAATGTAGCTAATTGTATACTGGCACGAATTAAAGCCCCGGTTTTATGAATGTGCATGTTTTCTAGTTCAGGGAGCGAAATTTTCTTTCCCACCGATTCAAGATCAATAGCCTGACCTCCAACCATGCCTTGTGAGCCACTGGCCTTGCCTAAGGCGGTAATCATTTTTAGCCGATGATCAGCGGGTGTGGTAATCGTGGGGTCGGTAGCAAGGATTTGAAATGCCAGCGCTTGAAGGGCATCGCCCGTTAAAATAGCGGTTGCCTCATCGTAAGCAATATGACAGGTTGGCTTGCCACGGCGAAGATCATCGTCATCCATGGCAGGTAAATCGTCATGAATTAAGGAATAAACATGAATGAACTCAACAGCACACGCCGGGGCGTCGAGTGCTTCAGGCGGAATGCCAAGCACTTGTCCTGTGCAATAGGTAAGCAGTGGACGCATACGTTTACCGCCATTGAGAACCGTGTAGCGCATGGCTTCATGTAATTTACGAGGCAAAATATCAGCGGAAGGCAAGCGGTGTTCCAAGGCATTTTCAGTGCGAGACTGACATAATTTTATATAATCTTTTAGTGCGTTATTCATCGTTAAATTTTTCTAATTGTTCAGTGCCATTTTTTTCAAGTAGTATTTGTACTTTTTGCTCAGCCTCTTGTAATGCGGTTTGGCAGGCTCGCGTAAGTTTAACGCCTTGTTCAAAAGATTTTAAGGATTCTTCCAGCGATAAATCGCCTTTCTCAAGTTGTTTAACGAGTGTTTCTAATGCGGCCAATGTTTCTTCAAATTGGGTGATATTTTTTCGAGCCATATTCAAATTATTGAATTATTTTAATGTTACGATAGCCAAGGCGCAGTCAAAGCGGTCATTATATATTAAAAATTAAGGAAGAAAGACAATATAGCAATGAGTGATACATATAATTCAGCAGCGATTGAGGTTCTGAGTGGCCTTGATCCTGTTCGTAAACGCCCGGGAATGTATACCGATACAACGCGGCCGAATCATTTGGTTCAAGAAGTTGTCGATAACAGTGTCGATGAAGCATTGGCAGGGTTTGCAACCACTATTGACGTTAAGTTACGGGCTGATGGCGGTGTTGAAGTGACTGATAATGGTCGTGGAATGCCGGTTGATATTCATCCGGAACATGGTGTTTCAGGGGTTGAGTTAATTCTGACACGGTTACACGCCGGGGGTAAATTTTCTAATAAAAATTATCAGTTTTCGGGCGGCTTACATGGGGTTGGTGTCTCGGTGGTTAATGCTCTGTCACTGCGGTTAGAAGTGGAAACTAAGCGGGCAGGCGGTGTTTATAAAATGGATTTTGCTAACGGTGACAAGCAAACTGAGTTAGCGCAAGTCGATACAATAGGTCGTAATAACACCGGCAGTGCGGTTCGGTTCTGGCCGGATGGGCGTTATTTTGATAGTTGTAATATTTCCGTTGTAAAATTAAAGCATGTCTTACAGGCTAAAGCGGTTCTTTGTCCCGGCTTGCAAATTAATTTAAATGTGGAAGCAAGCCAAGAGCAATGGCAGTGGTGTTATCAGGATGGTTTAAAAGAATATTTGCTGGAGCAAATAGGTGTGGCAGAATGTGTTCCCGAACCGCCTTTTATGCAAGCGCAGGCCAGCGACCATGAAACTGTTGAGTGGGCGGTTACTTGGTTGGGTGAGGCGCGTTCAGAGGGGACTGCGGAAAGTTATGTCAATTTAGTACCGACGCCCTTAGGCGGAACCCATGTGAATGGCTTGCGTGCCGGACTCACAGAAGCGATTCGAGAGTTTTGTGAATTTCGATCATTATTGCCTCGGGGGGTAAAGATTGCGCCTGAAGATGTTTGGGATCGGTGTCATTTTATTTTATCGGTCAAGCTTGAAGATCCACAATTTTCAGGTCAAACGAAGGAACGGTTGAGTTCGAGAGAATGTGTGGTCTTTATTTCAGGGATTGCAAAGGATACTTTTAGTCTGTGGCTGAATCAACACCCGCGTATTGGTGAAGAGATTGCAGACATTATTATTGCAAGTGCACAGAAACGACTCAAATCCAGTAAGAAAATTGTGCGCAAGAAAGTGACGTCAGGGCCTGCCTTACCCGGTAAATTAGCCGATTGTTCAGCGCAGGATTTGACGCGTACAGAGTTGTTTTTAGTGGAAGGGGACTCAGCTGGTGGCTCAGCGAAGCAGGCACGGGACCGCGAATTTCAGGCGATAATGCCGCTACGAGGGAAAATATTAAATACCTGGGAGGTTGACTCAATGCAAGTCATGGC
>MPSY01000238.1 GCA_001901525.1 Methylococcales bacterium OPU3_GD_OMZ
GGAATGGTGAAGGCAACATTGAGGATGAGTAGGACTTTGATTTCTTGATCACTGATGCTCATGCTGTCTCGAATAAAGGCGAGCAGGGGGGCGTGTGAGAACCAAACCATAAAACTTAAAAAGAAGGCAAACCAGGTGAGGTGTAAGGTTTTTATTTTCGGATCACGAAATTTAAATAAATTGAATTGTTGGTCAGACATGTTTTTCCTTTGATTAGAAGCCTTTTGATGTTGAATGAAAGCAACAATCACGCCAGTTGTTATGTTTGAGTGCTAATCAATGGTTTGCTCTGCAATACTTAGCGGCGGTGGTCATAATTGACCCAAAAATGAACTTAGTTCTGTTTTTTTGGTGCGGTTACTGTCAGTGCGCTAGGTGATTCGTTGAGGTTGAAGGGTGTTGATGGTCGGCAAGGTAGGTAAAAAAACAGGATTTGTTTGAAAGGCGGGGGTTATCGAGTCGCAGCGTGAGGCTATGGAAAGAGGGTGCGGGCTCATCTTCATTAGGTCAAGTGGCTGGAATACCGCTAGTTGGCGTACTATCGGTGCTCTGATCAGAGGTCATTTGATTGTTTAGTGAGGTCGTTAAAGAAACTTGATGTTCAAATCTGTAACACTGGAGGGGGTACTGTTGATATCTTTTTTCTAAAAAAGAACGTTTAGAGGCTACCAGCGGCGTTGGTAGTTTCTAAACGTCAGTTGAGGTTGGATCGGTCTCACCCTAAAAAGCTTTATTGTCGGCTTGGGTGCTCGTATTGCTGCGTTATTTTTATCAGGAGCGATAGCGAGTATTATTTGTGTGACATCCAATGACCGTTTAAAGGGGCTGTTTTTACTTAATCTTTAGAAATATCAATCATATGTACTGTGCCATCGGGCATGATTTCAGCCATTTGTCCTTTAGGTTCTTTTAGAACAAGGGTAACGAGGATTAACGTGGTTAAGCCTATAGCGCCAATGACCATAAAGAAAGTGCCCGGTGCGACAAAGGATAAAACAGTTAAAAACATGACGCCGCCAATATTGCCAAAGGCACCGGTCATGCCGGCGATTTGTCCGGTCATTC
>MPSY01000121.1 GCA_001901525.1 Methylococcales bacterium OPU3_GD_OMZ
GTGTGGGTGTTTTTTAGCATAGTCTTTAACGGGAGCGGCCACCCGCCGGTCAGAATTCCCTTCACGTAAAACGGGATTAACAGCGCTTCCTAACACTTTGGCATAACGTGCCTGAATGTCTTGTGCCACTGGATCACTAGCCTCTTCCGGATAATCAGGGATGGCATAACCTGAGGCTTGTAATTCTTTAATCGCAGCATTTAATTGCGGAATTGAAGCACTGATATTAGGGAGCTTAATAATATTGGCCACCGGAGTCGTCGCCAACTCACCTAATTCAGCTAAAGCATCATTTTGCTTTTGCGCATCGGTCAAGTTTTCAGGGAAATTAGCAAGGATACGAGCAGCTAAAGAGATATCCCGCGTTTCAACGGTAATATCAGCCGCCGCAGCAAAAGCCTGAACAATAGGCAAAAAGGAATAAGTAGCTAAAGCGGGGGCTTCGTCAGTGAGGGTGTAAATGATCTTAGAATTTGGCATGTCTTCAACTCTATCTCATAAAGTAAAAGGTATTATATTTAGAAACCACCTTAAGTTCATACTAAATCTACTAAACGAACTGGTTTTTGTTAGTTATTTAACAAATGCGGTAAAGCCCAAAACATCAACCTTTAGCCTGTTTATCAGCACCCATGTCATTTATGGGTCTGTGCTTCACAGTCGTATGACCCATAATGACACCAAAATTTACCCTACTGACCACTGCACCGACTACCAGAGCAGGTAACCGGTTTCTATGTGCATCAAAAACCTGATAAAGCAAAAGACTTAGCGCTATTCATCATAATTTTCTCAAGCGTGTGGGATGGGTGGATTTAAGCTCACCCTTCTTTGTTTTTTTACCTACAGTTGATAGATTGACGGTCATCACCAGCCTGATAAAAAACTTGATTTGTCGCTTGGACTGCCTATTCTTTTTTAGAGATTGAAACTAAGTCATCTAATCAGATAATACAGGTAATTTATCCCTAAATTGAGCTCGATTAGCCTAACATATCCAATTGATAGCTAAATCTTTAGACAACCAGAGCCATTTTCAGGCAGCCACATAACCCTTAAATAAGACGATAAACTCATGGGAAAACTTTTAAAAATAACCAGTGGGTTGGTTTTATTGATTGTCGGTGCGGCCATCGTTGCCCCTCGGGTGATTGACCCGAATGATTATCGAGAACAGATCCAAACCGTTGTTAAAGAAAAAACGGGGCGTGACTTAGCGATTAACGGTGATTTAAGCTTGTCCATTTTCCCCTGGATTGGTATTGGTCTTAATGACGTTAGTTTGAGTAACGCCGTCGGTTTTAAAGCAGCGCCATTTGCTAAAATTCAAGCAGCAGATGTGAAAGTTAAGTTGTTGCCTTTGTTGTCCCAACACGTTGAAGTCAGCACCGTTGTTTTAAAAGGGATGAACCTGAATCTTGAAAAAAACCAAGCGGGGAAAACCAATTGGGATGATATGGTGCAACCATCAACTGAGCTAGACGCTACCCAAGATAAACCCACAGAACAGTCATCGGCCCTAGCAATGGGCGCTATTGCAATAGGGGGCTTGCAAATAGTCGATGCCAATATTACCTGGGACGATGCCAGTCAAGGCAAGCATTATGCCCTTGCCGGTTTAGATTTAACCACCGATGCCCTTTCGTTAGGAAGCCCGATGGGCGTTGAATTAGCATTAACGGTGGATAGCCGTAAACCCAAAGCCACGGTAGGTTTAAAACTTAATGGCGATTTGATTATTAATTCCACATTTAATCAGTTCGACTTCCAAGACATGACGCTAATGATTAACGCGGCGGGCGACTCTGTGCCAGGAACTGCGATAAAAATTGATATGGCCAGCCATTTGATTGCCGATTTGGCAGCTGGAGGAAGCTTGACGTTGGACCCGCTCACCATCAAATTTGATGATTCAACGTTATCGGGCAATGCGGCTGTTAATCACTTTGCAAAGCCTTCCATTCAGTTTGATTTAGCCGTCGATACAATAAACCTAGACCGTTATCGACCGAAACCAGCAGACACCGAAAGTAGCACTCAAACGACTCCTGTAGCGCCACCTTCTGCAGCACTAGCTTTAATTCCGGTGCAAACACTTCGTGATCTCAATATAGAGGGCATATTTAAAGTACAGTCTTTAATGGCAATGGGTTTAAGTGGCAAAGAGGTTAGCGTAAAACTCGTGGCAAAAAATGGCGTACTGAAGTCAGAACAGGGCATAAAGGAATTTTATAACGGTCGTTATGTCGGTAAAACAATTGTTGATGCACGCCAGAACACGCCCAAAATTATCATAAAAGAGCAGGTAACAAACATTAACATTGAGCCCTTATTAATTGACTTGCTAGGTGAATCTCCCATAGCGGGTGTTGCCAATATAACAGCGGCTTTAACAACTCGCGGCAATACCGTGCCCGCGTTTAAATCGGCATTAAATGGCACGGCTGAATTTAGTTTTAATGATGGCGCCGTAACAGGTGTGGATGTGGGTGCACTGATGAAGCAAGCACAAGCAATACTCGATGGTGACTTTGTAGCTGCATTTATCAAAGGTGTTGGAAAAACACCCTTTTCAAAGGCTTCTGGTACGGCTCAAATTAACGGCGGCGTTATCAATAATCAAGATCTTATCGTCACAACACCCTTGGTTAATGTGGTTGGAGTGGGCACTACTAATCTGGTTAATGAGCAGATTGATTACCAGTTAACCTTGCAAAGATCTAAAAGCAGCGCTGCGGAAGAAGTGGATTCAAAGGACATAAAAAACATCTTAATTCCAGTGAATATAAACGGAACATTTGCAGAACCCAACGTTAGTCTTGATGTTAAAGCCATGGTCATGAACACGCAGAAAGCAAAAATAGACGAACAGAAAGAAGCACTCAAGAAAAAAATAACCGAAAAGATTAACGAGAAATTAAAAGGCCCGGCAGGTGAGCTATTAAAAAGCCTGTTTTAACCAACCAAGAAAAACTGATTAATACATAACAAGGCCGCCCCTTTCTTCAGAGGATTACCTCGCGGTGATTGATGCAAGTGCAAAACACAAAGTTTGTTAACCCTCGTTTAACCGTCTTTTTTTGCCGAAAGTAACATTTATTTAGAGCCCCCAGAATACCTTAATCGATTGTAAATCAAGGGGTCAGCCAGCTTGATTGTTTTTATACCCCTCACTCTTTCTATCCCCACCATGCGAGCCAAGCCGGGTCACCCTGTTAACTAACTGACTTATTTTATAATGAAAGCGCTCGCTACCATAAACTTCGCCCGCCAATGTCGCTTTAGTTATTTTCTTTTGTTGCTGACTAATATCAAGTCGATTAAATATTTCTTTATAACGATTGCAGCGTAAATCATTGGTTTTACCTAATTTCGTATACAGACTGTGCTCAGTTATTAATTTATCAGGCTTTCCCAGAGCATTATAAGCGTAGCTTGACCATTGATATTCAGCAATATCCTCCACCATATTGGCATTAACAGGATTCATCTCAATATATTTGTATAAGCTAAACAAATAAGAGTCACTATCTACCAAGCACGATTTATAACGCCCTTCCCAAATCGTCCCCGTTCGCTTATGAAGAGCGTTGTAATATCTAACATATCTATTTGCCATAGCCTGCATAAAAAAGGCCAATTCTCGTTTGCTTTCTGGCGTTACCAACAGATGTAAATGATTAGTCATGATGACATAAGCATGCAAAGAACATCCTGATTTTTTTAAACCATGTTCAATGTCTTCCTTGATCCTCACAAGGTCATCTTCAGTATTGAAAATATCCTGTCGATTGTTACCTCGGTGCATAATATGCAAAGGTTGATCGGGAATAACGAGTCTTGGTAATCTTGCCATGACCTTAGCTTAACCTAGTGAACGCACATTTCAAGTTGGCTGACCCCTTGATTAGAAGTAGCCTTTTTTATCAGTAAAAAATAGTTAATTAAATTTGGTCTACAATAATCGCACCGCTATCAATTAGACTACCTATAATCTGAGCATTTATTGATGTACTTTCTAAAGTAATAACCTGAGTTACGGCACCGCCACCATCTATGCTTACACTAATATCCACACCACCACTGCCATTATCAGCCGCAGATAGATAATCAAGAATATTCCCTCCAGTCACTTCAGTTCCCGTTAAAGTATATGATTCACCGTCTAATAAATCAGAAAGCTCTAACTTGTCACCGCTATTAAAATCTATAATCACATCACGAGCAACACCATCAGACGGTGTTACACCATCACTTTCAACAAGATCAAGGTCATCATTAGCTGTCCAGACAAATAAATCATCTCCCCCCCCCACCAATCATTAAGTCACTGCCAGACCCACCAGTAATCACATCATCACCCGTACCACCAGTAAATGATTGATCTTCTGTAATACTAATAGCTATTGAGTGAAGACCAGAATTAGTTACTTCATTGTTCACAAGTGTAGCAACACCAAGCACATCACCATTATC
>MPSY01000122.1 GCA_001901525.1 Methylococcales bacterium OPU3_GD_OMZ
CAGGGCACAACTGATCATCTAAAACCATCGGCATTCACTCAGAATCCAAGTGAGTCTACTGCACGTGAAAATGCACTACTTTCTGAGACCACAAAACAGCCCGGCGTTTTAAATCCTCCAAAACCACAGACTTTGACCCAGAATCTTTCACCTAATACAGGCAGTAAACGTTCTGACCTAACGCCGACAACCGATCGAGTCAACCTTCAAGAGTCTGTGAATACGGTAACCGCTAAAGCATCAACACCGTTGATGGATGATTTAAAGAAATTTAATAATCCTTATGCGACTCAACAAGTAGGAAATAACTTAAGTCTAAAACAAAAAACAAAAGACTTACCTATTAAAGTAACGTCTAAAAATAACAGCGAAATAATTTCAACATCGACCTTTATTGAAAATCGAACTAAATTGCGTGATGTCGCTATTAATACCGCTATCGCTTCGGCCTCATTGTTTAAAAGCACTGAAATAAAACCTGCATCACCCAAAGTAACTGATGATGCTATTGCATTACAAGTCACAACAAGCGCTGAACACGGAGAAGAAAAAATTAAAGAAAGTGAACTTCGTCGTCCTGGAGATTTAACACGTTTTAATTTAATAACTGCCCGAAATCAGCAGCACCTTCAGTCCCAAATGTCAGAGCGTGTCACCCAAATGTTACGCGCTGGCCAATGGAGTGCTGACATGAAGCTTAATCCTGAGAATTTAGGGCTCATTAAAGTTAATATGGTGATGGACAAAGAGCAACTAAAAATAATGTTCACTACGCAACATCATAATGTCAAAGAATTAGTTGAATCGTCAATGCCACGATTACGTGAGTCTTTGGCGGAATCGGGTATTAATCTCGCTGATACCTCTGTTGGCCGAGACTCACAACAACAAAGGCAACCGGGAGACCCTGACTCAGGCGATCAATTTGATTTCCAAACTAAAACAGCTGAAAATAACAGTGAAGAATTAACAGAAGAAAAACAAAGATCAACCCATGACGGTGATTTAGATACTTTTGTATAACCAGTATAGCGAGTAAAACATGGCTGAAGATGAACTAGAAGATGAAGACGAACTAGAGGAAAAAGAACCCAAGAATATATTGAAAATATTGGTTTTTGTTTTAGCCGCTTTACTGTTAATTGGCGTGAGTGTGGCAGCAACCCTTTACCTCACTGGTTTTTTTGATGTCAAAGATGAACAATCCGTAGCGGTTCTAAATGAACTTGAAGATTCGACTAAAGATGTCGATGGTAATCTAAAAGAAAAAGAGTTGCCGGAAAAACAAAAAAAAGAAACGCCTGAAACGCAGCAATTTGAACAAAGTTATCAGGAAATGAAAAATAAATTTACAGTCAATGTCCCTAATTCTAAAAAATACTTACAATTTTCTCTTAGTGTAATGACCCACTATGATGAGAAGGTTTTAGGTAATGTTGACAAGCACCAAACGGCACTTCGTTCAGCCATTCTACAAGTGGTTCGACAAAAACCGGTTGAAACTTATAATTCTGAGGACGGGATGGCCAGCGTACTCATTGAAATAAAAGAAGCCATGAACAGTGTTTTAATGGGATATGAAGATTTTGGCGGCATAGAGGAAGTGTTTTTTACCGAATTTGTCGTTCAGTAAAAAAGGCAAAAAATGAATCGTAATGAATTACTTTCAGAAGAAGAAATTGATGCACTGGTTAGTAATACCGGCGAGGGCACGGGGAATATCGGTGGTTACAATACTGACATAAGCGTCGAGAGCTATGACTTAACATTGGAAGACAGTACCTTAACCTCTCAGTTAGGGGCACTGGAAATGGTTTGTGATCGATTTTCTCGGCTATTTCGCACAACCTTGGTTGGAATGTTGCGTTATCAACCAAAAATAAAAGTTTCAGAACTGCGCGTCGAGGCCTTTGGCGATTACCGGAATGCGATTAAATTACCCGTGTCTATTAATATTGCCAGACTTCGGCCTTTACGTGGCAACGCACTGTTTGTTATCGACCCGAATTTGATTTTTAATACCTTAGAAAGTTTCTTTGGCGGACAAGGAAATACCGCTAGTGGCAGTGATAATTTTCGCGAATTCACCCCGACAGAGACACGGGTTATCGAAATGTTGCTTCAAGATATGTTTAAAGATTTAGTCGAATCTTGGAAGCCTATTTGTGAGATTAATTTTGAATATTTGAGTTCTGAGGTTAATCCTCAATTTGTAACTATCGCTGAAGAACATGACCCGGTCATTATTAAACGTTTTAGTATTGAAATGATGAATGAGGTTACAGCCACCGTGGAAGTTGTTTATCCCTTTGCCACCATGAAACCCATTAAGGATTTATTAAAAAAACAAGTTTCTGGAAATTCAACGGATGAGCGGGATATGGCCTGGCACCAGAAATTATTTGATGCTATCTGCGATGTAGATCTGGAAATAAGATCGAATATTGCGCACCCAAAAATCACCCTTTATGAGTTGGTTAATTTTAAAGAAGACTTAATAATACCTATTAAGGTTGGCGATACTCTGCCCCTTGTTATAGAAGGTGTTCCTGTATTTGATGGTTTATACGGGACAACAAATGGGCATGCCGCCATTAAAGTATTAAAAACACATGAACAGGAGTGATTATGAGTGAAGATTCTGGTGAGAAGATCCCTGACACTGTTGAAGAACAAGTCAAAACACCCACCATCAACACCATTGAAGATGAAGTCGATATTGATGTTTTACAGAATATACCCGTCACACTGTCTGCAGAAGTAGGACGAACCGTAATGAAAATCAGAGATATCTTACAACTCAGTGAAGGCAGTATTGTTGAACTGGATCGCATCGCCGGTGAGTCAATTGATGTTTTGGTTAATAATACGGCCGTGGCACGCGCTGAAGTCGTCGTTGTTAACGAACGGTATGGTATCAGGCTTACTCAGGTTCTTGATGCGGCTGATCGATTACGTAAATTATAGTCATTCAAATGACAGAACAGCCCGAGTTAATTCAACCTATTCTTAATTTGGCGCTGGTATTGCTCTTAGTCATCGCCTGTTTATGGTATCTGAAACAATTTTATTTGAGAAAAAATTCCAAATCTGGTCGCTTAGTCTATTTAGAAACACTCGCAGTCGGTACAAAAGAACGTGTGGTTTTAATCAAGGTTGATTCACGCACCTTATTACTGGGTGTTTCCCCGCAAAATGTAGTTCTGCTCTCCGAGTTACCGGAACAAAAAACCAGTCAAGATGAAGAAACTGAAGCTAAAATAAGTTTCTCTGAAGTGACCAAGGATATACTCAGGTCATCGTAATGCTAATCGCCCGAATTATCTTTTTATTTTTATTCTTGGTTCCCGAAATAACGCTCGCGCAAGCGCCCGGCCTGCCTGGTGTTGTTATTGAAGATTTACCCGGCGGCGGTCAAAGCTACAGCCTGACCTTACAGATTTTAGCATTAATGACCTTATTAACACTGCTTCCGGCAGTGTTACTGATGATGACCTCGTTTACGCGAATTATTATTGTTTTATCCATCCTCAGACAGGCATTAGGAACGCAGCAAACACCCCCGAATCAGGTTCTCATTGGCTTAGCGTTATTTTTATCATTTTTTATTATGGCTCCCATTTTCACCCAGGTAAACGATGATGCGATTCAACCCTATTTAGATGAAACGATTAAGGCAGACGTTGCTATTGAAAAAGCGCTAATGCCGATTAAAAGTTTTATGCTGAAACAAACACGCCATACTGATATTGAATTATTTGTACAATTAGCAGGGCAGGAAGAATTAAAAGGCTCAGCCGATGTCCCTTTACGTTTTCTGCTCCCTGCTTTTGTGACCAGTGAGTTAAAAACGGCTTTTCAAATAGGTTTTTTGATTTTCATTCCCTTTATGGTCATTGATTTAGTCGTTGCCAGTGTTTTGATGTCTATGGGAATGATGATGTTATCACCGATGATGATTTCACTGCCTTTTAAGATTCTGTTATTTGTATTAATCGATGGATGGTCGTTAATCTTAGGAACCTTAGCAGGGAGTTTTTATGCAGCCTAACAGGAGTAGAGCGCAATGACTCAGGGAGAGGCTCTTGATATTGGCCGTGAAGCCTTATGGGTCGTTGTCTTAGTGGCGGGACCTTTATTATTAACCGCATTAGCCGTTGGCTTGTTGATTGGTGTTATTCAAGCTGCCACTTCGATTAATGAGGTGACCTTAAGTTTTATTCCAAAATTACTGGCCGTCGTCGCTGCGTTATATTTTTTTGGTCCTTGGCAACTGACTTTATTAACTAATTTTGCAACAGGGATTATTCAACGAATCCCAACACTGATGTAACAATGGCAGACTATGATTATTTTATGGGATGACATTATAGATTGGTTTTATACTTTCCTTTGGCCGTTTAGCCGAGTTAGTGCTGTTTTATTAG